>NZ_JAFEJA010000004.1 GCF_016919245.1 Streptomyces zhihengii
TTCCCCCGCAAGCGGGGGAATGGAATTCCGTAAACGGAATTCCGGACGGAATGCAATTCGCGCAAGCGCGAATTGCGGGCACCCGCGCAAGCGCGGTCGCCTTGGCTGGCTGCGAGGGGAGGTGCATCGGGTGCGGGCGTGTGTAGGGTTTGGGATTCCCAGCTATCACCGCTGTTAACGAGAGTGACGGACCGTCGGTTGATGGGGTGCCGGCCCCTGCCGCAGTGACGGGCTCCGCTGCGCTCCGCCCGAACCCCTCCCCCGCCCTCGATACCGCCTCAACGTGTTCGCTGATACCCTGTCAGCATACACAACTACTCGCCGTGTGAGGGTGAGATTCGGTCATGTATCACTCTGGGTCGGGAACATGGTGCGGAGGCGATGCATCACATGGTTTTGCTGTGTAGAGTCTGGGATCAGACGCCGCACCCCCAGCGCCGCGCACCTTGCGCCGGGATTCCCTTTATTATGACGCGCCGCATTCTGCGGAAAGGAGAACACGGGGCATGGCCGTGAAACTGCGTGACCACCAGATCGAGGCCGTTGCCGCCATTGTGCGCGGCTTCGATGTCCCGCCGGGTGGCATTCCCGTGAATGGCCTGCGTGGGCAGGTGCACGCCGCGTGCGGCACGGGAAAGACCATCATCGCGGCGGCGTCGGCGAAGCGGATCGTGCCGAAGGGCCGCATTCTCGTCCTGGTGCCGACGCTGGACCTTTTGACTCAGACGGTGCGGGCGTGGCGCGGGACCGGGCACACGGGGCCGGCGGTGGCGGTGTGCAGCTTGAGCGACGACCCGGAGCTGTGGAATCTGAAGGTGCGTTCCACCACCAACCCGGTGCAGCTGGCGCTGTGGCACGGTCAGGGGCCTGTGACCATCTTCGGGACGTACGCGTCGCTGGGGGTCCTGGCGGAGGCGTTCGAGGGTGCTTACGGGCAGCAGTTGGCGCCGGTGGATCTCACGGTGGTTGATGAGGCGCACCGGACGTCGGGCTCGATGGGTAAGGCGTGGGCCGATGTCCATGATCAGGGCGTCATCCCGTCGGATCGCCGGCTGTATCTGACGGCGACGCCGCGGATCTGGCAGGAGCGGCCTGCGCACTGGGGGGTGGCTGAGGGGGTGCGGGATCGGCTGCCGCGGGAGATGGCTGCCTCGATGGACGATGAGGCTGTGTTTGGGCCTGTCTTCTACAAGCTGTCGCTCGCGTCGGCGGTGTCGCGGGGGCTGCTGGCGCGGTATCAGATCATCGTCTTGGAGCTGAGGGACCCGGTCGTCACGCCTGAGCGGCTGATGGGCGAGGAGCGGCGCAGCGAGAGGGTGCGCGGTGAGCGTCTGGGGGCGTTGCAGGCGGGGCTGCTGCACACGATGGAGCAGCACGATCTGTCGACGTGCATCACCTTTCATCACCGGACGGTGGAGGCGCAGGCGTATGCGGAGGGTCTTGCGCGCGTGGCGGGGAAGCTGTACGCCGACCAGCCCGAGACGTATCCGAAGCGGGTCTGGGCGGACTGGTTGTGTGGCGAGCACGCTGCGGAGCGCCGGCGGGAGGTGCTGGGGTCGTTCGGGGCCACGGCGCAGCGGGCGGTGCTCTCGAACTGTCGGGTGTTGGGCGAGGGTGTGGACATCCGCGCGGTGGATTCGGTTGCCCTGCTGGACCCGAAGGGGGCTCCTCACGACATTGTGCAGGCGATCGGTCGGGCGCTGCGCCAGGAGCCCGGGCAGGGCAAGGTCGCGTCGTTGATCGTGCCGGTTTTCCTTCAGCCCGGGGAGCAGCCTGAGGACATGTTCACTTCCGGGTCGTACCGGCCCTTGGTGCGGGTCTTGGAGGGGCTGCGGGCTCACGATGAGGAGGCCGTGGAACTGCTCGCGATTCCGCAGGAGCCGCAGAAGGACGTGGTGCAGCCGTCTGAGTACATCGGTGCTGCGCCCGGGGAGGGTGAGGAGGAGTCCCGGCTGCTGCTGCGTTTCGCTGCTCCGCGTGACCCGGTGATGGTCGCGAACTGGGTCAGCTTCAACGTGATTGACACCGAGCGGCAGGACTGGGCGCGTGGCTGGGCGAAGCTGAAGGCGTACGTGGAGCGCGAGGGTCACGCCCGGGTGCCGTACGGGCATCGGGAGGGTGCGACACCCCTTGGGCAGTGGGTGGCCGAGCAGCGGCGGGCTTATGGGGCTGGGGAGATGAGTGGTCTGCGTGCGCAGCGGCTGGAGCGGCTCGGGATGGTCTGGTCCGTGGCGGACGAGCGGTTCCAGGAGAACCTGGAGGCCGCGCGGGTGTACTACGAGGAGCATTGGACGCTGTGTGCGCCCCGTACCGCGTCGGTGCTGGATCGGCCGTTGGGGATGTGGCTCGCGAATTTGCGGCGGCCGGGTGCGCTGGACGGCAAGCCGGAGTGGAAGGCAGCGCTGGAGGCGGTGGACGAGGACTGGAACCCGTCCTGGCCGCCGGAGTGGCAGCGGCACTACGCGGTCGTGCGGGAGATGCTCGCCGAGGAGACCATCCTCGCCTACGTCGAACCCGGGGTGACCGTCCACGGGATGGACATCGGCAAGTGGCTCGCCAAGCAGCGCAAGCCCGAGGTGTGGGCGGCCCTGACCGACGGACAGCGCGAACGCCTGAGCGCCGTCGGCATCGTCCCGCACGCCCCGGCACCGGTGGAGCAGACCACGTCCGCTCAACCGACCACGGCACCCGCTGCGTCGCTGAGCGCCTTCGAGAAGGGCGTGGCGGCCCTGGCGCAGTACAAGGCCCGCACCGGGTCCGTGGTGGTCTCACGGGGGCACGTCGAGCGGCTGGAGGACGGGGCGGAGGTCAAGCTCGGCGTCTTCCTCAGTAACAGCAAGACCAGGCGCGCCAAGCTCACCGCCGACAAACTCGCCGCACTCGCCGCACTCGGGCTGGAATGGGCGGCCGCGACAGAGGGAGCGGCGTGATGAGCGCACCCGCGGGAGAGTCTCTCAGCTGACCTGGATGCCGTTCTCGTCAAAAGTGCTCCCGGTCCGTGACTAGGCGGAATCAGGGGAGCAGCGTGCCCGGAATCGATGGCCTGCGGCCGGGAGGGGTCAGCGCATGACACGGCCCCGCAGGATCACGCGCGTGGGTCGCGCGAGAACTCCCGGTTCCGTGACGGGGTCGTGGTCATATGCGACGAGGTCGGCGGGCGCTCCGTCGGTCAGGCCCGGCAGTCCCAGCCAGTGCCGTGCCGTCCATGAAGCGGCCCCGAGCGCTTCTTCGGCCGGCAGGCCGGCACGGAGCAGCCATTGCGCCTCCGTGGCAACGGTGCCGCACGGGAAGGTGTCCGTCCCCGCGAGGACTGTGACACCGGCTTCGTGCGCCAGGCGCACATTGTCGATCATGCCCTGCCAGCCAAGAAGCCAGTTCGAGCGCTTCGCGCTGGATTCACGGCCCCGCCATACGTCCGCATTCCCGGCGAACGCGGAGAGAGTCGGTATGTATGCGGTGCCTTGTGCGGCCATCAGGTCCAGGAGGTCCGGATCGAGGTGCATCCCGTGTTCGAGACTGTCCGCTCCGGCCAGGACGGCGTTGCGTGAGCCTTCGCCGGTCTGGCAGTGCACGGCGACGCGTCCCCCGGCAGCGTGCACCGCTTCCACGGTCGCCTTCAGGACATCCAGAGGCACCGCAGGCTCGTCCCACCGCCAGTCACCGATGACCTTGCACCAGCCCGACGATGCCGTGGCCTCCTCTACCGCTGCCCCCGCCAGGTCGCGCTCGGCAATGTCCCGTCCGGCGCCGGGAAAGAACCGGCCCGGCGTCGCCAACCAGCGCCCTGCCGAGCGGACGCGCGGCAATTCTGTATCCGAGTCCACCCAGGCGGGCATCCGTGCCGCGGTCCCCGGTGTCCGCACCAGCAGCACACCCGCGTCCCGGTGCTCCGACAAGTGCCGCCGCAGCAACACCTCGTCGAAGGTGTCGTCCGGACTCTCCGCTCCGGGATGCGTGTGGACATCGACCAGGCCCGGCAGCAGCCAACCGCCGTCCACCACGGTCTCGACACGCTTCGACGCCGTGCCCGCCGGAGGCGCGGTCCGCAATCTTTCCCCGTCGATCCAGAACGTGCGCTCCTGGCGCTCAGGCAGAACGACACCGCGTATACGCATGATCATGACGATGAACCTATGCGACTCCTTCTTGGAGCCGCGCGTCGTGTTGCTGGGCATGGAGCTGTGCGCCCGTCTCCAGCCGTTCCAGGACCGCTACGGCCAGGCCGTGGCGGCAGGCGACGCGGACGGGCTCGCCGGGCTCTGCGGGGGCAAGCACGGCCGCTGGGGGCGGATCTGCGTCCTGCCCGACGGGCACGAGACCTCGATGGAGGAACCGCACTGGGGCCGCACCAGCAAAGGCCGGCCGACCGCATGGGCGGGCAGCGCGCCCGACGACTGGTGAACGGCGGCGGGAGACGCGACAGGCCCCCGGAACGCAGGGCGACCCGGGGTCCTTCGCTGCCTCGGGGCCAGCGGCGCCGCTCCCCCAGGCGAACTACGCGGTGCCGAGTCGGGCTCGGTCGTGTCATTCCTTGTCGGTCAACGCCTCAGTGAACACTTCTTGGGAGTCCAGGGAGCGCAGCAACGGACCGAGTAGGCGCCTGGTGACCGTCCCTTGTGCTTCACGGAGTTCGGCCAGTGTGACGCCGGTGGTCTCCTCGTACGTGTCTTCGCTGTATCTCTGACTGCTCGGAAAGACCGACTGACCGGAGTACCTGCGCCGACCGCGGAGCCGGTTGGCTCCGATCGCCATCGCCCAGTTGCCGTGGTATCCGACGTCTTCGGAGATCAGGCGCAGAAGTTCCAGTACCTGCCGGGTAAGGACAACGGCTGCGGAGTCGAAGATGACCTGTTCCGTGTCATCTGTGGCGGTGTGCGGCTTGGACAGATTGTCAGAGAGACGGGTCATGAGCAGTTTCAGGCCGCCGTCCTCGAAGAGCTGGAGTTCGATGACGTCTTCATCGCCCCAGCGCCCTTCAGGGATGTGTGTACGGTCGGGTCCGAGACCTGAGGAGCTGCGAGCCACTCCCCTAGCTCGCCGGTGCCCTTGATGGGCGTCGCCTAGATCAGGACTGAATCCCCGCCCGGCGAGTACCGATCGCAGAGCTTGAGACTCTTGGACGCGTTTGATCAGCGTAGCCATGCGCAGGTTCCAGTCCTGAGCACCGGTGATCTGCAGGCACATGTCCCGGCGGCCGGCCGTGGGCTGCGCAACGAGAAACAAGTGGGACTGGACGCCGACGTCGCGCAGTGGGTCTTCTTCCATCTGCTTCTGCAGAAGGAGGAGCGTGTCCGCTTCGGCGCTCCGCCGCTTCGCGTGCAGTGCGACGACCTGGGCGTCACCCATCTGGTATTTCGTCTTGTCACCGCGGCCGAAGTACCGGTTGTCCACCATGTGCGGCGCGACGGGGCTGGCCGGGATGTGTACGACGAGGTAGCCGGTCCCGTCGTTGGCCGCAGCGCTGATCTCCTCGGTGAGGATGGTCAGCGGTGGGTCGGGGATCGTCCGTGCCACCTGCTCGATCTTTTCCGCCAGCCCGTTCAGAGACTGGGGGGCGAGTTCGAAGGTGCGGCTCTCCTTGTTCTCCTGCACGCCAATGATCAGTGTTCCGCCGTCGACGGCGAACGAGGACAGATCTCGCGCCAGTTCCTTGTTGTCGCCCTTGCTGTGCGGGGCCCTTTTCAGGTCCAGGTGATGGCTTTCCTCGAGGAGGCCGCCGGTGACGGCGGCCTCCAGGTCGGCCTCAGTCTTCGGTGTCCACCGGGGATTGTCGGAGGAGAGGTAGATCGATGACACTGTGCGGTCCCGCTTCCCGTTGATCCGAGGCTCGGCGGGGCCGTGAGGCCCAGCGGCTGAGCGTCAAGGGTACGGAGGGGGACCGACAGCAGGGAGACGCGCAGCCGTTGAGGGTTGCGGGGACGGGACGGCCGACGGCAGAAAAGCGGAGGCTCCTCGGTGTGTGCGTGCCTGATGATGCTCACCACGTGCGAGGAAGGACCTCAGGATGGACATCAGCTTCGGGCCGGACCTGTCGAGGGCATTGGCTGCGGCTACCAAAGGTATCCAGGAAGCCGTCGCGGCGGCGGTCGTGCCGCCGCTGGAGATCCGGATGCCCGCTCTGGATCACCTGGCCGAGGTGATCGCTCCGCTTCAGCCGGCGCTGGAACGCCTGGACGCGATGATGCCCGCCAACTGGCGGGGCGCCCGTCTCGACTACTCGGACATGATCGTGCTGATGAGGGAAGGCATTCCGTTGGTCTGGGTTCCGCCGGCCGACGTCATCCGCCAGCTCCTCGCCGCCGACGACGCAGCTGCCCGTGCACAGGTCATTGACGACTGCCGTCCGGCCATCCTGTCCTCCTGCAAGGCGGCCCTCGCAGCAGTGTCTGACACCCAGTTCGGCGAGCAGACCACACTCCTCGAAGAATGCGTGCACATGGCTGACCGCGGCATGTTCAGCGGTGCCCAGGCACTGGCTGCGAACGTGTTGGACACCCTGATCCGTGGTCTGACCTACGCAAATCCCGGCTGGCTCAAGCCCAATGGTCAGTGGCCGGGCTACGCCAAGGTCCTGGAGAGCATCCCGGCCGTTGAGGACGACGACGCGACGATCCGCCAACTCCGCGAAGCTGCTGCCTTCCTACCGTTCCCGAAGGCGCTGGAGCCGTTCTGGGCGGCGGACCCGATCCCTGAGACGTTCAACCGGCACGCCACCGCTCACGCTGCCGCGGCCACGCAGTACACCCCGGTCAACGCCGTCACCGGAATCATGCTTGCCGTCAGCGTGCTCCGCGATATCGACGACATGGGGTATCCCGTGCAGCTCCACGCCTAGCTGGTCGCCGACGCGGTCGGCTCGCCCACTGACGCCGACGCGACACATCGCCCGCTGCTGCCAGCTCTGGCCAGGCGCCTGCCGGGCAGTGCCGTCACAGCAAGCTCCTCGCCGTCGCGGTTTGTCCGGCAACGAGCTCCTGGGCCACCCCTGCGATCGGCGCTGGTCAGGTCGAGGCGGATCTGGTCGAGGAGCAGCTCGCCGGTGGCCGGGGGCCCGTCGGCCAGGCCGAGGAGGGTGACCGCTTCCTCTTCCTGGTGCTGGTAGTCGTCCTCGGCCTGGATGTTGGCCGCCCGCTCGGCGGCGACCGCGCGGGCGTGGCCGGTGATTTGCTCGTCGTCGGCGGGAGCAAGGTCCGGGTCCTTCCACGCGAGGACGGCGGTGACGAGGGCGTCGTGCGGGGCGCGGGCCAGAGGGAATCCAGGCTGCATACCCGCGCCCTCGCGCACCGGGCGAAGCCGTTCGGGCACGAGATGAGCCCTCGCGTTTCTGCGCTTCAGACAAGGTGGTGCGCGGTCTCCTCCCGGTAGTCGATCTTCATCGTCTCCAGGTGGGTGGTGACCTCACGGTGCTTCGAGAGCGGGTAGGTCAGCGCCACCATGTGGCGTGCCCGGGTGATGGCGACGTAGTAGGTCCTCAGCAGTTCGTTGTTCTCCGTGTGGGTCAGTGGGTCGGCCCATGCCTGCAGCAGTTCGGTGACGCTCTGGGGCTTGGGTAGGTGGATGAGGACCGCGTCGGCTTCGCTTCCCTTGGCCTGGTGGACAGTGGAGCTGCGCATGCCTGCAGCGGGCGTGCTGTCGCTGTCGGCCTGGGGCATGCCGACCAGTGATCCGATGGGCTGGTCCAGTTCCTTGGCTGCCAGCGACAGGATCTTTGGGGGCGCCGGGCGGTTTGTCGAGGGTGGGAACTGTGCTCTGAGGACCGAGCGGGCGGCGCTGCGCCAGTCACGGGCCGGTGTGGCGTCAACCGGGGGCAGCGCGGTCAGGAATTTTCCTGCCCGGCGTCGCATGAGGGCCGGGGCAATGCCATGGGCGGCCAGGCTGTCGGCGAGGGTCTCTTCGGTGTCGGGGTGCCAATAGTCGTCGAGCAGTGTGCTGGCGATGGCCAGCGCGTGCTTGCGTGCGGTTGCGGGGGCCTCGGCGGTTGTGAAGACTGCTGCGGCCCATGCCAGTGCCTTGGCGTCGGTGCCCTTGGGGTGGTTCGGTGCGGGGCGGGAACGCGCCTTGGGGACGGCGTCGTTGCGGTAGGCCATGGCCAGGCAGTCTGCTGGGGCGATGTCCTCGCGCGCGGCATAGCCGACGAATGCCTCGCCGGCGTCGCTGGCGTCGAGCAGCCCCGAGGCTTTTCTCCCGTGGTGGCCGTAGGGCAGGAGCAGCAGGGGGATGGCTGCCTCGTGGTGGTCGCCTACCGGGTCGTCGGGGATGCTGCGGGATGTGGGGCGAAGGGTGGCTGCAAGTTGGCACACTGATGGGCTGCTGCGCCAGTTGCCGTTCAGCTCCAGGCGGGTGGGCAGATGCAGGGTGAAGGAGTGCAGGTCCTGCGGTCGTGCGTCGTTCCATTCGTAGATGCCCTGGTCGGTATCGGCGACGACGACCAGGGGCAGGCCTGCTCGGTGCAGCTGCTCGAGGATGGTGAGGTCGAGTTCGGAGCAGTCCTGGGCTTCGTCGACGACGATCTCGATGAAGCGGTGGCGCAGCAGGTGGGTGACGGACGGGTTTCTGACGTGGTCGAGGGCGGCGATGCGGACCTCGTGGCCGGTCATATAGCCGCGGCGCTGCCACAGGTCGTCGCGCCGCCGCTGGGCGAGCCGGAGGTAGTCCGCTTCGGACAGTTGTGACCTGACCAGGGACCTGGCTGCGGCGGGCCACTGCACTGCGGTCTGCCGGGTGGCGGGGTCGTAGCTGAAGCGGAAGGACGACAGCGGTACCTTGCGCGGGCCGACGACGGCGGCCGGGACGTGGTCCCAGGACAGGACGTGCTGCCAGGGCGGGGTGGCGGGCAGGAAGGGGCGCACCAGGTAGCGCCACAGGAAGCTGTCGAAGGTGCCGATGAAGTGTGGAAAGGCCGTCAGGTCAGGCCGGTTGCCGGAGCAGCGGTCGCGGAGTTCGTCGGACGCGACGTTGGTAAAGGACAGCAAGGCTCTGCCCGCCCGGCGAGGGCCGGGCGGGGTCAGGCAGTGCCGGTCGACGAGGACGCGGGTCTTGCCGGCGCCGGGGCAGGCGCGGAGAAATAGTGGTGCCGAGGCGTGGACGGCCTGCTGCTGGCGCTGCTCGGCTTGTGCGCGGCGCGGGTCGATCAGGTTCATCGGCGGCCGCCCTCCACATCTGCGATCCACCGGATCGCGGTGGCCAGGTGCTCGGGTACGCGGAAATTGTCGGGCCGGGTGGCCAAGCGCTCCGCGAGACGGTAGGCGTAGTCGCCCTTGGGGAGTTTGTTGCTGCCGTCGGTGAACAGGGTGCCGAAGGCGGCCGCTTGTTCGTCTGGCGTAGTCGCGTCGTCGACTGGCTTCCAGCGGTGTGCCGACTTGGGGCGCAGGTCGAGGAAGACGTCCTTGAGCAATGCCCGGTTCTCGGGCCGCATGAGTTCGGGCTCGAGGGTGGGTCTGCTCTCGGAGATGCGGAAGCAGTCCTCGGGCACGTCCCAGTCCTGCAGGTGCTTGGTCAGGAAGGCAGCACGGTTGAAGCCAGTCTCTGTGGTTTCGGTCCGGTCCTCTGCGGCCGTGTCCGGGAGGGGTGGCTCGGCGGCCTCGTCGTCCGGCTCTGTCGTCTTTTTCGTGGGGTCCTGGTCGGTGATGACGACCACCCGGTCGGCGATGCGTACCCCGCTCACGCCAGCGAGCAGGGCCCGCAGGTAGGGGGTGAAGTCGACGCCGTCGACGGCCACGATGCAGCTGCCTCTGAAGACCGCCTTGGCGCGGGTGCGGGCCCGCTCGTCCGGGATGGCGTCCAGGACCAGACGGGCGAAGGCCGGCATCAGCAATGCTTCGGCCAGTCCCTCGACGAGGATGACGCGGGTCCCAAAGAGCATGGCGCTCTTGGTGATGTCCAGGTAGCGGTCGAGTTTGGCGGGCTCGTGCCGGGTGAAGGGAATGGCCGCGACAGGCACCGCGGCCGTGGTGAAGGCGAAGGCCGCCGCCTCGGGCGGCTGCGGCTCCGCCTCCGGAACGGTGGGCTGTGGCGCGGGGACGGCGACGTCCGCCACCGCGTCCTTGACCGTCTTGGCCTCAGGGGCCGGGGTCCGGCGCCGTTTGAGGATCACCAGGTCTTTCACGGTGGTGGCGGCGGCCAGCACCGGCGAGTGCGTGGTGATGACCACCTGGATGCGGCCCAGCGGCGCGCCCTCGGCCTCCGGCTCGAACGTCTGGGATTGAAGCGCCCGGCTCTTGAGGTGCTCCAGCAGCAGGTTCTGCAGCTGCGGATGCAGGTGGGCCTCTGGTTCCTCGACCAGGAACAGCGTTAGGTCGGCCCCGCGGGCGGCTTCCAGTTCGGCCAGGACGGTGGCGATGTAAAGGAGGTTGGCGTACCCCAGTCCGGAGCGGGCGATGTCCTCGACGTCCAGGCCCTCGTCGCTCATGCGGGTCCGCAGCGCCCGGGCGATGGACACCAAGGTCGGGTCGGCGAACGACAGCCCCATGTGCTGGGGGTGCGCGCCAGCGGTGAGTAGGTTCAGCGGATCGTTGATCCTGCCTCGGACAGCCTTGATCTTGTCGTGTTGCTCCAGGTAGCGGAAGTGCTTGGCCTGCTCCTCCTCGAACGCCTTGATCGCCTTCTCGCCGCCGAGTTCGGCGGCGAGGATCAGCCGCAGTCGGTTGCCCGAGCTGGAGGCCAGCTCCTGCTGGGCATTGCGCATCGGCGGCAGATACACGTGGCGGACCGCGCGGCGTGCCTCGGGCTCCGGGTCGTCCAGCAGCCGTCCCGCCGACCAGACCGGGCGCGGGGCGCGTTCGCCTTCGGCCGGGCGGGCGAAGACGACCGAGTAGCGGGCATGGTTCCCCCTTTGCAGGTCTGGCTCCTCGCTCGCGGGAACGCGTGCCTGCAGATGAGTGGCTGCCTCGACGTCCTCCAGCCCCGCGTAGACCGCGGTCAGTTGCGCGCCGCCATCCGCCCAGGGATGGACGTCGTCTGGTTCCCACCAGCGGTTGCGCCGCCCGTCGAGCGGATCGGTCAGCAGTCGCAGCGCGTCAATGAAGTTCGACTTGCCGGCGTTGTTCTCCCCCACAATGACCGTGACACCCTGACGCAGCGGAACGTCGATATCTAGCAGCGACTTGAAGCCCCTGGCTTCAACTTTCCCCAGATGCAACTTCTCCCCCACTTTCCCCAGGAGCGGGAGCGTACCGGCCCAAGAGGCCCCTCATGGGGCGTTCGCTATATGTCTGTGACACATCCGTCACGAAAGGAGGCGCGGCTTACCGGCAGCAGTAGCCCAAACCAAGCCGACCGGCGTTGCTCCCTCTGGAGTCGGTGATCTGACTTTCCACGCTCCAGGGTGAACGCCAGCCGAATATGCCCTTCCAGATGACGTCACCCGTTACGGGGATCACGACTCAGGGGATCTTCCGGAAGGACCCGCTCGTGCGCATCCTCGTCGATTCTCGGTTCGCAGGCGCTGCCTTGCCGCAGGATGGTCATGCAGGGCACGACCGGAGGGCACAGTGCGGCTAGGGCAGACGGTCGGGGACGGGCCAGTCGATGCGCACCCCGCGCCGGATCAGCGCGGTGAAGCTGTCAACCTGGCAGGCGGGCGGCCGTCCGTGGGTGTAGCGGCGCAGCGCCCGGTGCACGCCGTCGCGCAGCTGGCCGTCGGTCATCGTGGACGCCAGCTCCGAAGCCGTTGCGTACGGACAGGACGGGCTCGATGGAGGTCATGGTGACGATCCTTTCCGCCCGGCCCCGCTGGTCTCCCGGTTGGAGACGCGGTCGAGGGGCCGAGCGGGCGGAAACGTAGAGCACCGGGTTCGTTAGCGTCGCATCTGTGCCGCCCGCCCCGGGGGCACCGGCTGCGGCACCCCGGGGTGGCCGCCTCGGGGTGCCGTGGCGGATGGGTTCAGCGGGTTGCGGCCTCGTCGGCGTGGCGGTCGCGCCGGCATTGGTGGCGGTCGTCGCCGGGCCGTGGCCGGTGACGGGACTGTGAGCGGGGCGGAAGGCCGCTTGGGCGAAGAGAGCGGTCGGCTGTGTTCAGCCGGTCGCGGACCTGGTGGGCGAAGTTCGGTCCCGGCAGCGGGATCTCGCAGTCCGGTTCGCGAAGGTAGCCGCTGGCCACGGCGAGGGGCATGTAGGCCATCAGCTCCAGGACGACGGAGGAGCGCTGACGGGTGACGTGCCGGGCGAGCTGCCGCAGGACGCGCAGCAGGGTGGTGGTCGAGACGCTGTCACCGGCCTGCAGGAGGGCGGGGAGGTCGGGATCGTCGGCGCAGCGGATCTCGGTGCGCGCCGCGGGGGCGCGCGAGGCGGGTTTGCCGGTGTCGGCCTCGTCGGTCTGGGTGTGCCACCAGCTGGCGACGTGGGTCTCGCCGAGGGCGAGGTGGTGGAGGTAGAGGCAGTAGGCGGCGGCGGGTTGTCCGGCGCCGGCGGCGTACTGCCACCAGAAGCGGGCGCCGTCGTCGGTGTCGCTGAGCTGGAGCACGCAGGCCAGGACCAGGGCGGCGCGGGGTGCGGGGATCTGGTCGGTGACGAACTCGCCGACGGCGGTGGCCGGGGTGTGCCGTACCACGGTCTCGCACAGCGCGCGCAGGTCGTCGGCTGCGGACCTGGTCGTCTGCCGCGGAGTGACGGCCCCTCGCCGGGTTGTGTCGCGGGTGGGGACGGTGTCACGCGGAACGGTGCGGTCGAAGGCGAGCAGTGCCCGGGAGAGGACGGCGTCCAGTGTGGTCATGGGGTGGGTCCTTCGGTCAGGTGCAGCTCGGTGGTCTCGGTGATGAAGCGTCGGGCGTGGCGTTCGTCGGACCGTACGGCGGCGATCGGTACTCCGAGGAGTTCGGAGGTCTCCCGGATGCGGAAGCCGCACAGGTGCCGCAGCACCATGACGTCCATGTGGTTGTCGGGCAGCCTGCCGATCGCGAGAAACAGCTCGATGCTCTCCGCCAGCTGGTCCGTGCGCGCTTCGGAGTCGGTCTCCTTGAGGAGGGCGAGGGTGTCGAAGGCGCCCTGTGCGAGCAGCGGGCGGTCGTCGCGGTGAGCGGCGCGGGCCTTGACCGTGGCGCGCAGGAGGTTCCAGGCGTAGCGGCGGATGTCGGGGCTGGCGAGGGCCTCGTCGAAGCTGAGCCAGAGGATCGCGAAGGTGTCTTCCACCGCTTGGTCTCGGGCGTTGCCGGTGAGGAAGACGCTGGAGTAGCGGAAGTAGCCGTCTTCGACGGTGGCGCGCAGGGCGTCGTGGGCCAGGGGCGGGAGGCCGGGGCCGGCGGTGGTGACGGCGGGTCCGCCTTCGCCGGAGCGGTCGATCCAGTCGCTGCTCTTGCCCACGTCCAGAGCGGCCTGTTGCCACAGCCGGTACAGAGGCCAGTTGGGGATGTCCAGGACGGAAGCGACGCGGTGCATGACCTCCCAGCGCGGATAGTGCCCCACTCCGCGCAGGAGCTCGGAGAGCTTCGACTTGGCGAGGACGACGTGGTGGCTGAGGTCGGCCAGGGTGTAGCCGCTGGCGAGGTAGCGGTCGCGGGTCGGCTCCAGCCACGCGGCGTGGGTGGAACCGACGGTGGGGGCGATGGGTCCGAGCTTGCGGCCGGGACGGACCGGGGCCGGCCCGGAGGCCGGCCCCGGTGCGGGGAGCATCGTCACAGGGTGCCGTCCTCGTCGTCGGGCGCCGCCGCAACCCGGCGTCCGGAGGTCGGCGTGGTCCGGGCGCGGTAACCGCCCAGGACCTGGGTGACGGTCAGGCCGAGGACCGGGGCTAGTCCGGCGATCAGGGCCGCGTGGCCCATCGCCGCCATCACCAGGCTCCACGCCAGCACCACCACGAGCGCCAGCACCATTGCCGCCGCTATCTGTTTCCTGCTCATCACCCATCCTCGGTATAGGGAGTCGGCCGGCGCGGCAATCCGGAAGTGCCACCGCGCCATCAAGGGATCTCCGTCAACGAGCGGGTGCCGTGCCGCTGCTGACGGATCCTCAGCATGGACCCGCTCCCATCAGTCACGCGACGTGATCATGAAATTACGGAACATTAGAAATCGCGGACGGTCAGTCACGAGCGCGAAACAGACCACTCCGGGGCACGTCCAGCACACCGGGCACGTCCTGTGGGTGAAGTTCCCGGTTTTCCTTGCAAACCGGTCCCGTACGTCGTCCCATGGGGGAGGACACCTCGGTGTCGGTCCTTCCATCCGGAAGAACGGTGCGCCCCGTGCCGAAGAAAGAGGGGATCGCGCCACCTGCTCTGCCCGGCCTGTCGTATAGGCCGGGCAGAGCAGAACCCCTCGCACAGAGGGGAAGACGAACGTAGCGCAGCCCACCGACAACGCTCCGCCTGTAGCCGTCATCATCGTCGGCCGCGGCCCACCCTGGGTACCAGGACGCGACCGGCACGCAGCCGGGACGGAGGCAGCGCCGAGCGCGACGGGCCGCGCCCTGACGGGTTGTGAGGGGAGCACTGCGCGGGTGCGGGGCCACGGGTTCTCCGGGTGCGAGGCACGGAAACGGGAGAGCGGGGTGCCGCACCAGGTGGTGCGGCACCCCGCCGAGGGCTGGCCGCGTCCGCGGCGCGCGCTCGCGGATGGCCGAGGGATGTCCGACGAGGCGCGGTCACCACTCGGTGCGGGCCAGCCTCGTGGCCGGTGTACCGGGGCTCGCGCCGGCGGGTCCCACGCGTATGTGAGGGGGAAACGTGCCTGGTGAGCGGCTTGATGCGGAGTCGGTCCGGTCCTGGCGGGAACAGACCGACGCGGCGCTGACGAGCGCTGATGCAGTCCTTCCTCCCGACACACGGCTTCCCGCCCAGCACAACGCCGTGATGCTCGCGACCGACGACAGCCGCCAGGCGACGGACGCGCTCGTGGACCTGACGCCGATCCCCTCCGACCTGACCACGCTCTACTGGGTGATCAGCGAGGCTTCCCTGCCCGACGTCGACAACGAGTACTTCATCCACTCACCAGCAACGGTGGCGGAACACTTCCGCGAGTACGGCCCCGCTCCGATCGACGGCGAATCGATCGCACTGGTCTTCGCCAGCGACGGCGGGGGCCATCTGTTCGCGATCGGGGACAGCGGACGAGTCTGGAAGCCCACCACGGCCTCCTGGTTTGACGACTTCGAGGTCGCCGCGTCCAGCTTGCAGGAGTTCCTCGAACAGCTCGGCCGACAGATCGCTAACCAGCCCTGACCATCCCTGCCCCACGGAAGTCATGTCACTCCAGACTGGGGAATCGCGAGCAGGTGTGGGGTCACTCCTGAGCAGAGGGTGGCCGTTTTCAAAAGAGCGTCATCACCCCGGCTGCCACCAACCACCGGTACGGTGACGTCGCACAGCGGAGGGACTCAATCCGACCTACCGTGTGCCCATGCCGAACGAACACGGTGAATACACAGCCGCAGAGCGGGCTCAACACGAGCCCGAGCGGTGCCCGCGGTGCGGCGGCCCCCAAAGGATCGCAAGGTGGCACCATTCCAACCCCAACGACCCGGGGGAACCTCGCTTCGTGCCTGGCCTTTCGGAGTGCACTGACGACGAGTGCGCCCGCAACAACGGCTGACCCTGCCCAATGCCTCACTGCTGCCGAGGGCCGTGATCCGGGCGCCTCGCCCTGCCTTCCTGGGGCACTGGAAATCCTGAGACCAGCTGCGACGGGCGACCCTCTATGGCTTCATCGGCGGTGCATCTGGGACCTGCTCAACCGGCACGGAGGGTTGCCACGGTGATGCAGGTGTGCCGTCCGGGTCCAGGCCGTACCGCCACACAGCGCTTGGAACCATCGAAGGAACCAGACCGGAGGCGTCCCCGCGGTCGGCGGCTTCCCAGGCCAGGGACAACGCACCGTCCCGGTCCCCGGCCGCCTCCATCATTTCGGTCAGGTGCAGCAGGCCGAAGGTGTCGCCGTGCTTTGCTGCCTCCCGCAAGAGGGCTTCGGCACCGTCCCGGTCCCCGGCCGACTCCCGCCGCATGGCCAAATGCGCCAGAGCGAAGGTGTCTCCGCGGTCGGCGGCTTCCCGGGCCAGGGACAACGCACCGTCCCGGTCCCCGGCCGCCTCCATCATTTCGGTCAGGTGCAGCAGGCCGAAGGGGTCGCCGAGACTGGCTGCCTCCCGGTAGAGGGCTTCAGCGCCGACCCGGTCCCCGGCCGACTCCCGCATCTCAGCCAGATGCACCAGGGCGTCGGCGTCGCCCTGACTGGCTGCCTCCCGGAAGAGGGCTTCAGCGCCGACCCGGTCCCCGGCCTCCCCCCGCGTCCGGGCCAGGTACACCAGGGCATCGGCGTCGCCACGGTCGGCGGCTTCCCGGGCCAGGGACAACGCGCTGTCCCGGTCCCCAGCCGCCTCCATCATCCCAGCCAGCCGCACCAGGGCATCAGCGTTGCCATGGCTGGCGGCGCGTCGATAGAGGTGGTGTGCCCATTGCAGGCGGTGTCGCTTCCTGGCCGCTTCGGCGAGTTTGTACAGGTCGTCGGGGTGGGTGAGGTGGGTGTGGGCAGCGTTCCAGAAGGATGCGGGTGGGCACAGATGGCTGCGGGTGATACGGCCGTGCTGCTCCAGGTAGTCGGCAAGGCGGAATACCGGACCGGCGGGCGGTGGCATGGCCGGTCGAACGTCGACGGTGGGTGCGGCCGGGTGCCGGGGGGACCGGGGGGTAGTGCGGCGCAGGGGTGCTTGCTTGCCGTGGACCGGCTCGGCGAGTTCGGCGTAGGCCTGCTCCGCCCAGCCGTCGCTGAGCAGGTCGTAGTCGTCATCGCTGAGGTAGTCGAGAGCTGCGTCGGTCAGGAAGGCCTGGAGAAGGTGGAGGCCCACGCCGAGCCGGCGGGCGTCCATCGCCGCTTCCAGCAGGGCGCGGGCGGCGGCCTGGCGGGGTTGTTCGTAGCGGCGCAGGAGTTCAGGTGCCCCGGCCAGATCCTGCGTGATCCGGCCGCCGTCCCGGGCGCGCGTGAGGGCGTCGGCCAGCAGGGCGTCGCCTCGGTCGGCCAGGGCCTCCGCGGCGGCCAGGGCCCCCGTGTCGAACGTGTCGGGGACACTCACCGTGTGGTCGGCCAGCAGTTCCCGTACCCGACTGTGGGGATCGCCCTTGTACCGGTGCGGGGAGTGCGGTGTAGTCGTGGGCGTACTCGGGCCATAGCGTGCCCAGGACCAGGACCGGGCCGCGCTGCTCGTCGATCAGCAGGTGGTGCACAGCCGCCGCGATCCGCTCGCCGAACTCCCGGTCGCCGAGGTAGTGCTGCGCCTCGTTCAGCCACACCACTGTCCGCGGGCCGACCCGGTGCAGGTCCTCCAGTGCGGCTTCGGCGCGGGTCGGGTCGAAGGGGTGCCACAGCCGCCACCCCTTCTCGGCGAGCGGCTGCACGGCCTGCCAGCATGCCCTCGTCTTGCCCGTCGAGGAGGTGCCCACCAGGACCACGATCCCGCTGCGGCCCGCCGCGGCCGCCGCCACCGCGTCGGCCAGCGCCTGGTCGTGCGGGCGCCGCACGTACGCGGGCAGTGCCCGCACTCCGCCGACTCCCGGCGTGTTCGTGCGGGGTCCGGCGGGGTGGACTTCCAGGTCGTGCGGCTCCCACTGCCCGATCGGTCGACCGGGCCCCGACGGGTCGCCCCAGCGTCCCGATGTCTCCTCCTCCGCGTCCCGCCGCAGCTCCAGCAGTTCGCCCACCGGCAGCCGCAGCACGCGGGCCAGGGCGGTCACCGTGTTCACCGACGGCACGTCCCCGCGGGGTGAGAGCGCCTTCGACACCGTCCCGCGGCTCAGACCGGCTCGCGTCGCGAGCTGCCCCTGGTCCAGGCGGTCGCGCGCCCGTGCTTCATCGAGTCGCCTGCGCAGTTCGGCCAGTGCGGGACTGCGGTGTTCCGGCTCGTCCGGCATGTGAGGGTCCCCCGGGTGGTGTGTGCTCGTGTCCATTCTTGTAGCCGGAGACCATGGCGCACACCGCTTCCTCGAGGTTCTTCCCTGTCAACACCCCACCGTGTGCAGGGAGTCTGCTGTGACCATCGCGCTTGTTCTTCTCACCGTCGCCGTCGTCGTGATCGTCGCGCTGCTGTGCGCCGTCGGTGCCGGCGTTCTGGCCCGTGCCGACGGGGCTACCTGGCCGACCGCGCTGGCGCGCGCCGCTTCCGCCTTCGTCGCTGTGCTCGCTCTGTCCGCTACCGTCACCGCGGCCCTCGCCGCCTGCCTCAGGTGACGAAGGGACGGCCGGGTGCCCGGAGTCACTCCATCGCGAGGCGCCAGGCGCTCGGCACGGTGCTGGGCATCCGGTGGTCGATCTGGTGCTCGGTGCGGGTGCAGCCCGCGAACGGGCCGGTGGAGGCGCGGAGCTCGCGCAGGCAGGGGTCGAGGTGGTCGCGGTGCCAGACGCTGGGGCCGGTGTAGCCGCAGGACGTGGGGTCGGTGCCCTCCTGCCAGGCCAGCCACAGGGCGTGCAGGCGGGCGACGGCAACGGTGTGCTCCATCCACAGGTGGCACCAGCGGGCGTCGGCGGACGGCTCCGCGAGGTAGCCGGGGGCCAGGGCGCCTTCCACCCACTCGATCAGGGCCCGCAGTTCGTTGTCGTACGCCGGGCTGTCGAGCAGCAGGATGAAGGGCGGGTACTGCCACTCCGCCTCGTCCTCGGCGGCCGGTTCCTCTCCGGCGGCAGTCTCGTCGCCGGCGTCGGGTCCGGTGCTCTCGCCGCCCTGGTCAGCGGCCGCCGTGAGGGCCTTCACCTGGGCGGTGAGGGCGGCGACCGTGGCCTTGCGGTCCGCCACGTCCTGGAACAGGCCCACCGGGACCTCGAACTCGGGCTCACCGGCCATCGCGGTCCGCCACGCGTGCCTTGTAGACGGCGACGGCCCGCTCGGTGATGGCGCGCTCCTCGGCCTTCATCTGCTCGCCGATGTGGACCATCGTGTCCTCCTCGTACCAGGGGCACAGGGCGATCTGGGCGACGGGCATGCCGGTGGCCAGCAGCAGCGCGGCACCGCGGCGCATGGCGCGGATGTAAGCCGGGTCGAGGATCTGCTCGCGCTGCTCCGGCGAGAGGTTCGGCGGGATCGGGGCAATGCGGCCGCCTCCATGTCTGAGGGGCGGTCACTGGCACCCTCACCGTTCCCGGGTGACTTCGGGGGTGGGGGGCCGGTCGGCTCCTGGCCCAGTGACTTCGTCGTCCGCCCCGCCGTGCGGCCCGCACGGCGCGTCACAGCCGGAGACCCTGCCCCTCGCCAGGGTCGGGCTGCTCCTGCTGCTGCTCGTGCTCCTGGCGGTGCTGGTCGACCAGACTGGCCGGGTCGGCCGCTGAACCAGTTCGGTCCTGCGTGGCGCGGCAGCGGGTATCAGCGGCGCGGGTGAAGGCTGCAAGCCGACCCAGATTCTTTGGTGTGCGCAGCCACGTCGCCGGGTCCGTGGTGCGGCCCTCCAGGTACTCCTCAGGCATAGCGGCCTGCTGATGGACGTGGATGGCGGCGGCCCGCTGCGCCGGGGTGAGGGCGGCGTCCCGGCCGGGGTGGTCGACGGCGTGCGGTGGGGCTGACGCCTGGTCGTGGTGCTGGTCGTCCGTACGCGCGGCAGTCGACGTGGCGGCCGGGGCGTCGGCCTGCCCGGCGGGAGCGGTGCGGGCGGTGCGGATCGCGCCCTGTACGGCAAGGCTGGCAACCCGGGCCCTCTCGTAGCGGGACGACTCCCGGGGCGGCTTGCCGCCGGTGCCGGCGATGAACCAGGGATCGGGCTCGGGAAAGTCGGCGGTGTAGAAGATCTGGTCGGCGGCCGGGGCCCGGCGGCCGGGCTGGGGATCGGTGGTCTGGCGGCTGTGGTCGGACAGGGCGCGGTCCGCGGTGTAGTCGTCCAGTCCGCGCGTGAACTCGCGGCCGCGCAGGGTCTCCAGCAGATGGCGGCGTGCTTCGGCCAGGACGTGGCGGCGGGCGAACTTGCCGCGCACGGTGAAGACGACCGCGGCGACGTCAACGGCGGCGAGCGCGGTGTCCACGACCGGGTCCACCCGGGCCCGGATCGCCGCACCCGCCGCGCGGCAGCGGTGAAGGAGCCCGTCGATCATCTGCTTGCCGAACTTCAGCAGCGCGGACGCCTTCCACCACGCGAGCAGCTGCTCCAGCGGGCGCGGGGTCTTCTTCTCACGGCGGGTGTCCTGCGCCGCCCACCACCCCAGGCCGTGCCGGGCCTGCTCGCCGGGCAGCCGCCCGTGTTTCTGCGCGTACTTGTAGGTCAGGCCTTCCAGGACATCCTCGATCTGCTGGCGGCGGGTGGCCGACCAGTCGATGAGCTCGGAGTCGACACCGGCTATCTCCATGACGGGGCGCAGGCCCGGCGTCACCTCCCGGGGCACCGTCGCCAACCCGAGCTCCTCGCACACCTCGGTCGTCATCGCGAGGGTGTAGAGCGTCCCGGCGGCCACCACATGCCGGTAGAGGCGGCGGGTGTCCAGCGCGCCCCACTTCGGATCACCGCCCGTGTCCGGGCGCTGCACGCGGTTGAGGACCAAGCAGTGTTCATGCAGGAGCGGGAAGCCATCCCGGTTCTCGAAGTGCCGGAAGGCGGCGACCACCAAGGCCGGCGTCTTCGCACGGCCGCGGCCCGAAGCCCACCGGGTTTCGGCGACTTCGTCCTCGATCCAGCGCAGGGCCCTGTCGACGGCCCGCTCGTGCGCCCGCTCGATGACCCGACGGGTGTGGGCGTCTCCCAGCGTCCACAGCACGATCAGGGACGCCTGCGGGCGGAAGGTGAAGTCGAGAGCGAGCAGCGGGGTCTGATTGCGGGCTTCGATCTCCTCGATCGGCTGCCCGAGCACGGTCGCCCTTCGCGCGGTGTCCGGGTCGGCTCCGTCGTCCAGGAGGTGGTGCTCGATCCGGTCGGCGTCCGGGTGCCGGCCCTGCCCGAAGACCAGCTCCATCTGCCGCTCGGACACCTCCGTGCCCGCGGTGAGTCCGAGCGCGGCCAGGCCGCGCCCCGACCACCGTCCCGGCGGGAGGCCGGCCATCTCCTGGGCGGCTTTGAGGGACTGGCCGACCGGGTGGCGGCCGTCCCCGAAGGCGACTCCGCGCACGTAGTAGCGCCAGGTGTTACGACTCTGGACCTTCGCGACACTCAGCATCCCCACAGGGGACACTGGCTCTGACCTGCAAAAAGCCCGGTCCCGCAGGGCGGGAGAGTTCACCGGAACTTCACGGCCGATCCCGTACGGCAGGCATTTCCGGCGGCACCGCGCCCGCCCGGCGGACACCACCCGGACCATGCAAATGCTGCGCGGCCACCCCGTCACACCAGCCTCACACACCACGAAACCTCAAGTGGACGCCTCCAGCGTCAACGAGCGCCCTCCGCGGTAGAGGCGTGCGGGTGGCGGCAGCATTCCGCGGCGGCGCCACCGCTCAAGCTGGCTCGCGGTGACCGTGTAGCCGTGCGTGCGAGCGTGGTGGATCAGTTCCTGATCGGCCCCGCTGGGTTCGCTTCGAGGCATGTACAGACGCTACTGAGGCCGCGACGGCGGATTCCTCCCCCACTGTGCGGGGGTCCACCGTCGCCGAGGACCTGCCCAGCAGCCTTCAGTGCGTGACGGAGGAGCCCTGACGGTTACTGGCGTGGTGCTCTGCCGGTACGCCCCGTGCAACCCTGTGGGGACTGGATGCCCTCCGGCGAGACTACGGCGGCTGGCTCGGGCGCAGACGTCGAGGTCAGGTTTCGCCTCGCCTGGAAAAGGGGCCGCTTTCACGCTGGTCGCGGGGCTGGGTCGAACGATGGCTCGGACACCGCGGTGCCCGGGGCTCGCCCAGGAGCTGGCCTGGCACCCGCTCCTCCACGTGTCTGAGGCCGCGCGAGATGCGGAGCGGATGCGCGCCGTCCGGGGGCGGACCGTGGCGGTCCGCCCCGGAAGGCGGGGTCAGCAGGCGTGCCGCTTCAGGTGCTGCAGCACGACGAGCCCGACGGCCATGACGGCCAGGAACACGCCGCCTCCAGCCTTGCAGGCGTCCAGCGCCGAGCCCTTGAAGCCCATGACGATGATTACCGCGGTCAGTGCAGCAAGCGCCGCGCACAGGGCGACGGTGATCAGGTCGCGTACTGGATGAGTGCACGTGGCATTGTTGGCTGACATGCTGTCCTCCCAAGTTGTAACAACTAGTCGCTGAGCGGAGACACACCTCACCTGAAGGTGATCTCCGGCAGTTCCGCCGGAAGGCTCCAGCGGAGGGACCTCAGACGCGGCATGAGGTCGAGCGACGTGAGTTACGAACTCCTGTGGATAGATGGGCAGGCACAGCACACGCTCCATGAGCAGAGCGGCGTCCGCAGTACGTTACAGCGCGGAGTAACGCCCGTGCAACCAACGGTAGTTGCGGAGTGGGCGCTCCTGACTCTGGGGGGTGCATGCCCGTGTCAGGGCGGTTTGCGGATGCACCGGTGATGCGCGCGTTCGGCCTGTGGCGCGCGTCCTGGTGAGGAGCGCGATCGGAGCCGTGCCCACGTGGTGGACGGGCCCGCCAGAGGTAGAAGGAGTCTGTCGGGCGAAGAAGATCACCGGGCGAGGTTCCCCTGAAGGCGTGGGCGTTGGTTCGGTGTTCGGGTCCAGAACGCGGCGGTCGCAGCCGAAGGCCGGGAGTCCCGGCGTGTCGAGGAGATCCGTGCGCACAAGGGGGGTGGACAAGGCCCGCTGGGTCGGCGGCGGCAAGCAGCGCCTTGAGGGGCCGCGGGGCCGTCACTGTGGAGATGTGGCGCTTCCGCGGCCCCGTGAGGCCCTCGATGATGCTCGCGTCCGCTTGTCCGGCCGTCGACGGAACAGTCAAACAAGCATCTGCCGTGTGCGAGTCGGCCTCCTGCGCAGGACTGCCTTACTCAGGGACGCTTCAGGGTGTCCACGGACCAAGCATGTCCTTCATCGCGTCCGTGATCGCAAGCTGCAGCAGCGGCCCGTAGGTGATCCTTCGAACGCCGAGGCGGCGGAAGCGCGCCAGATCGTGCTTGACGGGATGGGCTGTGGAGTTCACGGGAACAGTGACGGCGCCGATCACTGCCGTGAGCAGTTCGTCGTTGTCCTGGATCTTGACGGGGTAGACACTGTCGGCGCCGGCCTGCTCCATCGCCCGCAGACGCTCGATCGCCTCGTCGAGCACGCTGGAGGGGTCCTGTGCGTGCAGGAACAGGTCGGTGCGCCCGTTGACCCAGACCGGGACCCCCGCGGCGTCGGCCGCCGCGCGCAGACCAGCGATGTAGTCGGCGTGCTCTTGTGTGCTGCGCACGCGTCCGCCGTCCGAGTGGACGGTGTCCTCGATGTTGAGACCGACGCCGCCGACCTCGATCAGGGCGGCAATGAGATCTGAGGGCTTCTGCCCGTACCCGGCCTCCAGGTCTACGGAGACGGGCACATCAACCGCCGCGATGATGCGCTTGACAGCGGCGATCACCTCTTCGAAGGTCTGCCCCTCATGGTCATCGGCTCCCCGGGAGTTGGCGAGCGGGTGGCTGCCGACTGTCAGTGCGGGGAAACCGGCGTCAGCTGCCGTCCGTGCGGACCAGGCGTCCCAGACGGTCGGCAGCACGAGCGGCGTGTCAGCGGCATGCAGGTGCTGGAGGTGCTCAGCTCGCGCAACAACGGTTTGAAAGTCCATGGAGGGGACATTACCCCTGAAAATGCTCGCTTCGACGTGCTGTCAGGGCGCAGTCCGGCGACAGTTCCGTGAACTCACGGTCTGGCAGCAAGTCCCGGTCAAGGGCGGGTCAGGGTTGCCGGCCCGACTCAACCGGCTGCGGACGCCGCGGTCTTCCGCCCCGCCGGACGACCCTGACCCGCTGGTCTGCCGCCGCGACGATGCCGCGCCCGCACCGTCCCCGGAGCATCGAACGAGGCGAACACGGACCAAATGCGGGACTGCCTCGACGACCCGACCTGCACCCGCTTCCCGGTCGACGGGAGCTGAGCCACCGCCCGAAGAGGCCCGCCATGGCGGGCCCTTCCGCATGTCCGGAAGCCGGCCTTGACGGCCTCCCGGGCGCCAGGCAAGGGTCATAGAATCCCGTGCAATCCTCTGAGCGGAGGCCTCATGACGCTGCGGTTCCTGGGCATCGACCCCGACAGCCCCACGGACGAGTCACCCACGATCTGGCTGGACGAAGAGACCGGCGACCTGATCATCCAGTCCTGGACCGCCGACCCCGGCACCGTCCAGCAGGCGCACGAGGTCGGCTCGATCCCGGGACACTCCACCGACATTCCCCGTGGCGAGTCGATGATCCGTCTCCCTGCGATCATGCGGCAGTACCTCCCCACCCCGGACGGAGACGAGAGTGCAGCCACCCGCCCGTGAGGCCCTGGCCCAAGCCCAACGGTCCGCCGTCCACCTGGAGATGAGGGACGCCTACGCGCCCGACGACCCTGGATTCCTTGCGTGGCAGACCGGCGCCCGGCCCGACCCCGCAGGCAAGGCCTCATGGTGGGGCACCTGGCACGACCACGTCGCCGAAGCGACCCGCCGCGGCGTCGCTGTACGCCGGGCCCGCATCGTCTCGGAGCCGGTCAGCGACTACGTCCGCTACGAGCACGACCTGACCTTCGGCAACCTGGCCGCTGGCGAGCAGGTGCGCTGGCTGCCGCGCCGGCAGACCACGGATCTCGCCCTTCCCGGGACGGACTTCTGGGTTTTCGACGACGAGCTGGTGCTCTTCCACCACTTCAGCGGGGAGGGGAACCTCGCGCCCGACGGACGCGAGCACGTCCGCGACGCGCAGCGAGCGAAGGCGTGCACAGAGGCGTTCGAGGCCGTGTGGCGGCGAGCGATCCCGCACTCGGAGTACCACCCCGCCTGAGCGCGAACGGACCATGGCCACCTCCCCCTCCTCCAGCGTCCAGGCCGCACGCCGCGTCCTGGCAGACCGTCTCTGCGATGTCCGTCGGGACGCCGGCCTGTCCGGTAAGCAACTCGCCGAGCACCTCGGCTGGTACCCCTCGAAGGTCAGCCGCATCGAGCACGCCCGTACGGCTCCGTCCGCAGAAGACGTGAGGGCATGGTGCCTTGCGTGCGGTGTGCCCGAGCACGCGGACGACCTGGTCGCCTCGCTCCGCGCCGTCGAGGGCATGTTCGTCGAGTGGCGGCGTATGGAGCGCGCCGGTCTTCACCAGGCGCAGGCAGCCGTCCTGCCTCTCTTCGAGCGCACCAGCCGCTTCCGCTCGTACTCCTCGTGGCTCGTCCCTGGCCTGCTCCAGACCCGGGCCTACACCGAAGCCGTGCTGCGGGCGGTACAGCGGCGCCGAGTCGCTGTCGATGACGTCGAGGCCGCGGTGGCAGCGCGCATCGAGCGTCAACAGGTGCTGCTGGATCCGGGGAAGACGTTCGCGTTCCTGCTGGAGGAGTCCGTCCTGCTGTCCAGCATCGGCGACCGGGACGTCCTGGCCGGCCAGCTTGAGCACCTGGCCGCCGTCGCGTCCCGACCGAACCTGTCTGTCGGCATTGTCCCGGCAGGCCCTGGCCGGAGCCGTATGCCGGTCGAAGGGTTCTGGATCTACGACACGACGCAGGTCAACGTTGAACTCATCTCCGGCTATCTGACGATCACGCAGGCGCACGAGATCACGCAGTACGCCGGAGCGTTCGCCGAGCTCGCGGACCAGTGCGTGTACGGGGCGGCGGCACGACAGGTGATCGGGCAGGCCCTCGCTCGGCTGCGCCCCGGAATGTCCTCGTAGAACCCCGCAGAATCTGCTGTCCTCCTGCCGTGGAGTGTTCCTAACGTGCTGGTCATGGACGCCTACACCCGCCCCTCGGGGGCTGCCGATGCGGGTACGGACGGACGCTGGTGCCACTGGCACGGCGGCCCGTCCGGCACCGCCCAGTTCGTCCGCCACCAGGAACGCCAGTCCGGCCCGCCGCTCCCCCTGTACGCCTGCGACCCCTGCCGCGAGCAGCGCGACCTCGCCCCCGCGATCGGGCGGGTGGCCGTATGACCAGATCGATCCTCCGGCACGCCGCATGGCACCTCGGCGCCGACACCACCCCCGGCATCCCGCAGGACCCGCAGTGCGCCGTGCAGTGCGGCACCTGCGGCGAACGCACCGAAGTCCCCGCCGCCAGCCGCGAGGCCGCCGAGGACTGGGCCCTGGAGCACACCGGCAAGCACCCCACCCACCAGACCTACCGGGCGGCGCGAGTGACGTACTGGCGCGTCTCCCCCACCGGAGCCAACCCGTACGCGAAAAAGGAGGAGGCCGATGCCCGCAAAGCAGGCTGACATCACCTACGACTGCGGCAACTACGCCACCACACGAACCGGCCGCACCGGGCTGGTCATCATGCACCTCGGCCACACCATGGCCCGGCTGCGCTTCCAAGCGCTGGGGACCATCCCCGCGGGTGCGAGGAGCAGTCGCCGGCGCTGTACAGGGAGCCGGTGGTCGGGGGGCCACCTCGAGGAAGGCGCCGCCCTGCTCCCCGCACCCACGCCCGCCGGGGGGCCGTGGATGGGGGCGTGGGCGGACCCTCCTGCTATTGGGTGCGCAGGGTGCGGGCGAGGGCCTGGGCGTGCTCGCGCAGCGGCAGGTCCTGCTTGTCCCAGGTGGCCGCGATGTAGTTGAGGAGTTCGGCCGTGGCGCGCTCGGAGTCGCTCGGTTCGCTGGCGAGCAGCTTGTCGGCGGCGAGGGCGAGGTCGAAGGCCGGGGTGGACAGGTCTTCCGGGGCGACGGCGTTGCCGTGGTCGACGTCGAGGACCAGGAGGTGGCGGACCTGGTTGCGGGACTGGATGGTGATGGTGTCCTCGCGCGGCGAGGCGTCGGCGGTGACGAAGCCGGGGTGGTTGAGGATCGCCGCGGCGATGGCCTCGGTGAGCACCGGCTCGGGCAGCAGGTCGTCGTCGGTCGGCTCCGCCGGCTTGAGGGTCAGCGTGTAGTTGATGCCGGCGTCGGTGGTGAACCGCACCGTGTCGCCGTCGGGGGCGGCGTCCGCGGACCTGAAGTGCGGGCTGCGGCGCAGCGCGTCGGCAATTCGGACGGGGTCGGCGTCGGCCTGTGGGCTCTTGTCGCGGTCGCTGGGCGGAAAATCAGCGGTCATGTTTTTCGCTCCTGGTCAGTAGTCCAGATCGAGGTAGTCGATGTCGTTGATTTCCACGTCTGCCAGTCCCCCGGCGCGGGTGCCGCCGTCCTGGAAATACACTTCCTTGAATCCTTCGGCGATGATGTGGCGCATCTCCTGGTCGCCGGAACCGGCGTTGCGGGCGTCGAAGAGGCGCTGTGCGTACTCGGGGGGCAGGTGGACGGTGAGGCGGCGGAAGCGTCCGTCGTCGGTGGTGCCGACGGGTGCGGTGTAGCCGAAGCGGGCTCTGGTTTCCACGGTGATCCCGCCGGTGGCGGCGGCCTGGCGCTGCCGGCGTTTGCGCACCAGCGGCTGCCACCGCGCCTTCACCACATCGTCGATCTTCGCGGCGACGTCCGGGCGGGCGTGCCGGGCGCCGCGCCGGTAGCGGTTGACGGAGTCGGCGGTGACTCCGAGCACCTCGGCGACCGCTTTCGCGCTGCCGAACTGCTTGATGAGGAATCGGATCTGGGCTTTGAGCGTCTTGGGCGGGTCCTTGGTGAACGCTTCGCGGTCGGCCCGCTCGATCGCGTCGGCGATCTCCCCCACTGTCTACTCCCCGTCGTCCAGGACGGCGTCGCCGCCCTTGATGTGGCGGGCCGGGTTGAGGCCCTTCTCCATGAGGTCGACCGCCCATGTCATCTGCTGGACGCCTTCCAGCTTCGCCAGGCCCGGGGTGGGCCCGAGGCGGAAGGCGCCGGGCTGCGGCTTGCCCGAGGCGGCGTAGGGGAGGAAGTCCAGCGGGCTGCTGCCGGGGCTCGGGTAGACGACGCAGTCGGACAGTACGGCCAGCGGGTACAGGCCGGTCATGTCCGCCATGTTGCGGAGCTTGCGGTGCATGTTGACCCGGGCCTTGCTGATGACGGCGGCCCGGATGTCGGGGCGCCACGTCGGCCGGGCGAGAGCCGGCCACGGCTCGCCCTGCTTGTAGTGCCTGCCCTGGGGGCGCTCGCGAAGCTTGCCGACACCACCCTTGACCGTGGCCTTGATCGCCGCGAGGACGGCGGCCAAGCCCGGGTCCCGCTCCTTGTGCTGCTCCATCGCCGCCAGGAACTCGGTGTCGGACAGATCCCGGGTGACCCCGAGATCGGCGAGAGCGTCGACGTACGCCGTCTTGAGCCGGTCGTGCCACGGGTCGAGGTAGGCGCCGGTCTCCCGGCGCAGGTACGCCTCGATCGGGTGCACGTCGTGCCCGAGTTCCTGGGCGTAGGCGAGGGTGTGGGTCTGGTACCAGGCAGGTCCCGTCGGCCGGGAGCCGTCCGGAGTGAACGGCGAGGGCAGGCGCGGGTCCAGCTCGATGTGGGACAGGTCGACCAGCCAGCTCCCGGGGATCTTCGGGCTGAACGCCGGGCCCACGAAGTGGTCCGGGGCGGACAGGCCGACGGTCAGGCGGGCCGCGGCGGCGAGGAACGCCGTGTTCAGGTCGAGGCCGACCGCCCACGGCAGGGCGCACTCCTCACCCGAGAGCGTGTCCACCGAGCGCACCCACTGGTACGCCTCCTCGTTGAGGAACCCGCCGGTCCAGCCGGAGTTCACGACGACGGGGTGTTCCGGGGTGGCCTCCGGCGGCGCCGGGTCCATCGGCTCGGTGCCCAGCGAGCCCGCGTTGTGGCCGGAGACCCAGTTCCCGGTCTCCGCATCGCGCTCCGGCTTCGTCGGCGGCCGCATGGCCGTCATCAGCTCCAGACCCGAGACGGCCGTGGACCCGCGCGGAGTGATGACCCGCTGGGCGTACACGCCCAGGACGCGGGCGATGTCAGCCGGCTCCATATCGCTGACGCCGGGCCAGGACCGCTCATCGAGCGCATCCCACGACAGGACCGCCAACTGCACGCACTGCCTCTCACGGCCCTGCGCCGTGCGGTAGACCCTGGCCCACGGCCCGAACCCCCGCCGGGTCAGCTGCCACTTCGCCTTCGCGACCTGCTTGACCACCGGGTGGCCCTCCGGCAGACGCAGCGAGCGGCGCTGCTCGTGACCCTCCAGCCGCTCCGGCAGCCCCAGCTTCACAGCGGCGGCCGCGGTGAGCACGATCAGCGGATCCGAGTCCTTGCCGTACCGGTTCAGCTTCGCAGCACCGAGCCGGGACTCGGAGAGGGTCCACTCCACCAGCTCCGGCACGGTAGTCGCCGAGCACTCCAGCACGATCCCGTCGACACCGTACGCGGAACCGTCACCGTCCAGAACGGCCAGCGGGCCGTGAGGGAAACGCGGATCCACAGCAGGCGCGGCGGCCTTCTTCGCTGCCGGGCGCCGGGACGACATCGCCGGGCGTCCAGCCGGACGGGCAGGCCGCTCGGGCGCCGACCTTACCGCAACACCAATATCGGGCTCCGCCTCGTCCTGCTCAACGGTGGGCACGCCGGCGAACGTCGCAGGCACCACGGACTCCGGCACGACGCCCGGAACCGAAGCAGGGGCAGCGACAGGAGCGGACGCCGCGGCAGGCACGGACGCGGGGGGCGCGGCGGGAGCTCCGTCGGCGGGATACTTCACCGCCCAGCCCTTCAGCAGCCGCTGATACGCCGACAGACGCGGCTCCTTGGGCTCGGAGCGGCCGTTCTCATAGTTCTTCACCGTCTGCACCGTCGACTTCAACGCGGCCGCGAGCCGGGCCTGGGTGATGCCAGCGGCCTCACGCAGCCGAGCGCGCTCCGCCGGGGGCGGAAGCTGCGGCTCCTCCGCCAGCAACGCGTCGACGCTCGCGAACAGCTCTTCCTCGGATGCCATACGTCTACCTCCACCCCGAACCCTAGCAGCCATTACCCAAGTATTTAACCCACTCCTTTAACCCATTCGAAGGAGCCGCGAGGAAGTGAACTGCCCATTCTTGAAAGTTTTTGATGCTCCTTCAGATGCCCTGGGGGGTTTCACCGGAGGGCGGGTCCGGACGGGCGAGCACGGGCCGGGAGCGACGGTGAGGGCGCGCGAGGTACGCCACGCCCGGCAAGATCCGCTCCGGGTTGCCCTCTGCGCTTTCGCATCGGGTGGAACCGGCTGCGCAAGGCGACCCGGGCCTTCCTCTCGGCGGCCCCGGGCGGTTTGCCCGCGTCCATCCCATCCCCAGGCAGACGTCCACTGCGGTGGTCGGTGCTCTGGTTGACCTGGTCAGCCGGAAGCGTCCAGTTCGTCGAGCCAGGCGCGAGCGGCGCGGGCAGCGCGGCGGATGACTTGCTCGCCGGCACCAGCCCTGCTGCGCAGTCCGATGCGGCGGTTGAGGCCGGCGTTCACTTCGCGGTACGTGGATCCTGTCGCATGGACCAGGTCGTTGACCAAGGCTGTCAAACGGGCGTGTGGGTGGGGGTCGGTAGCGACCTCATCGTCGTCGTGCTGGTCTGGCTCGGATTCAAGATCGAACAGGGCGTCGCCTCGCAAGCAGTCGGCGCAGAAATCCAGCATGCTTTCGACCCGCGCTCGTCCGCAGCCCACGCACACCCAGTCGTCGCAGTGGGCACACGACACCGAAGCCCCGTCGGAGTCGCGTCCCCAGGCGATCTCCTGGGACGTGCACCGGCCGGTACACGGCCGCTGCACCAACGGCCGGGGTTCCGGCTTATCCCCCTGGACTGCACGCTCAGCGAGTTCTGCTTTCCAGCGGGCGTTGAATTCCTGGCGGGAGCGGTCGCGCGCCTGCTGACAGGCTTCCCGCTCCTTCGGTGTGAGATGGCTGAAGCAGGCAGCTACTGGGGAAGGCAGGTCATCGTAGGCCGGCCATTCAGCGGCCGGGCGGCAGCATCTGCGGCGGGTGGTCTTGGCGTATCGGGTACATCCTGATGGCCTGTCCTCGACAAGGTCTTCATGTCCCAGAGGGGAGGATTCCTCTGCAGCCGGCGCCCCGGACGCCTTTTCTGCCGCGCTGGCAAGTCTTGCTTGCAGGACCTGCCGCCAGTCATCACCGACCTCGGGAAGAGCAGGCGCGGCACTGACACCACTGATCTCCAGCCCGTAGCGTCCCGCCACGTGGGTAAGGACCGGCCGGATGGCGGCGATGACTTCGGCGGTAAACCGGTGCACGAGATAGGGCGGAGTGATGAAGACAGCGTCCTGGCCGCCCCCGACCTGGTTGCCTGGGGCGAGTTCCACTCGCTCAACGTCAGCCAGCAGGGCGGCGCCTTGGCCATGACCCTGCTCGTACATGAGAAACGCTGTCTGCCCCAGAACACGGTGCAAGATGCTTGTTGCCTGCTCGGCCGCCTGTGTGGACGGTTCGGGAGCTGTAACGGGCACGGATACCTGAACCTGCAGCGCCGGACCTGCCGATGTCAGACGGGTGAGTGAACCAGGCCTGTCCCCGACTACCGACTCGATGGCCGTTGGGCGGCCGAGGATCTCTTCGAGCCCTTCCTGGAGCACGCTGAGAGAGCCTGAGTCGACGAAGTGGTCCATCCCGTTCTGGTTGATCCACCTCAGTGTCAGCATGACCCCGTCGTAGGAGAGCACGTTCGCGTTCTGGTTCAGCAGGATCCACGTGAAGCGCCGACGCCTCTTGACCGCTTCGAGGACCTTTGGCCATGACTCCTGCATGACCGCTGTCTTGTCCGCCATATCCGCTCCCGACATGCTGCGCTCTGGGCAGACTAGAAGCAGCTCAGGCGCCTGACGGGACAACAGGAACTGTTGGCTCAAACCGCCCCGGGTACAGATCCGGCGATGGCGTAATCCCGGCGTTTCATCTGTAGGGCAATGGTGTCGCGGTGCGGCGCTTTCGGGCCGTTTACCCGACCGGAACTGGTGCTGCACCAAACCGCACATCCATACCCCGTCACCGCGGAGCTGAGGATCCTCGGCGGTCCGCGAACCGCCCGGACACACCGCCCAGTACGCCCCAACGAGACCGGGCAGCCGCCATCCGAGCCAACACCTGCGGCCCGTACCCTTCGCATCATCCGGATCTGGAGCGCCAGGGCGTTCCGATCCTCGCCGACCGCGCCTACCAGGGAGCCTGCTCCTGGGTCACCACCGGACTCAAACGGCCACCGGGGGGTGAGCTCACCCTCACCCAGCGCACCGTCAAACGGGCCCTGGCCGCGGCGTGGGCACCCGTCGAACGCGGCATGGCACGGCTGAAGTCCTGGCAGATCTTCCGCAGAGCCCGCATCAGCCAGAACCGCAAGACCGTCATCGCCAAGGCAGTCCTCACCCTGGAGAGGCAACGCTGAAAAAGCTCACTGTATCCCTAGTCAACGCTCAAAGATCGCCAGGATGCTGTGATCTCGCGGGCGCCGGCGCCTGGATTCGTCCTTGGACGCCGAGGTGTTGTGCCTGCAAGATGGTGCCTTGAGTAAGAAGTCCGAATCCTTCGTCGTGATGATGACCCTCGACAGAGAGACGTCATCCGTGGTGCTGACTCGGTCTGACGGCAAGGAAGCTCGGCAGCTGATGGGGCCAGTCACCTTTTGAGAGCACCAGCCTCCTCTCGCGGCTGCACTACTCGCCTACTCTCGGCGGCTTGCTTGCCGTCACGTGCAAGGGCGATGACATCGCCTTTGCACTGCCTGCTCGTGACCGCGGTGACCAACTCGAGCGTCGCCTCGTCGTATACCTGGACCAGAACATGTGGCGTCCGGTCAGCGGGGCGCTGCAAGGTGAGGCGACGGTAAAGAGAACTGGCACGCGCGCTGTCGCGGGTTTCAACGGGTCTGCCGCACGATCGGGTGACATCTGAACTGGCTTGCCCTGTGGGGCAGGTGGGAAGGATGTTGCTGTGCCGAAGCCTTATCCGGAAGAGTTCCGCCAGGACGTCGCGCGGAACCGCGGTCCGGGTGTGACGGTCGAGCAGGTAGCCACCGACTTCGCGGTCCATCCGATGACGTTGTGGAAGTGGATGCGCCGGGCGGACATCGACGCCGCTGCCAAGCCGCACTCGGCCGGCTGACCCCCATCGAATACGAGACCGTCATGACCACACCGGCCCTCCAGGCCGCGTGACTTCTCTCCGCGTTCGCCGCCCTTGCCGACCCGGCATCCAGGGCCTACTACGACAAGAAGATCGCCCAGGGAAAACACCACACCCAGGCCCTGCTCTGCCTGGCCAGACGCCGGGCCGACGTCCTGTTCGCGATGCTCCGCGACGGAACCTTCTACGAATCCCGGCCCGCCACCTCTGGCTGATCCTCATCGCGCACGCCGCACACAGGGCAGTCCCACTCATCGAGACAGTCGATCGCGACAGGGTGATTACAGAAGACGCACGGACGCATGCCCTCATCAGCTGATTCCTGCACACGCGCCTCATCACTCATGTCAGGCAGAGTGCCAGACGGCCCCCGCCCGACACCCACCACCTTGACCAAACACATAGGGGCCCCCGCACAGCGCGAGCGTGAGCGCGGTGGCAGCACGCTGGGGCTTCGCCCACGCCGGCCGCTTCGCCGCCGGCTACCGCAACGTCTACGGCGTCTCCCCCACACCACCCTGCGCAGCGGGCGGTAAGCGCCTCCGCGGCCTGCGCCGTACCCGGCTCGGCGTATCCACGGGCTTCTTCGTCGCTGGGGTACGCAGGTGCCTGGTCCCCCGCAGCCAAGGCGGCGGTGCCCAGCGGCGCATTGGCCGATCCCGGAGCACCCTTGCCGGACCGGCGCGTTCGAGCCGCGGGCGGCCGGTGCGGCCAGGTTGCGGCACGCTGTGGGGATGAACGGTACGGATGCGGTGGTGCTGGGCTACACCGGGCCCGCGGATCAACCACGGCAGCTCGTCCTGAAGCTCCCCGGCGGAAGTCTCGTCCTGTCCCAGGTGCTCCCCCGAAGCGCTGGCCCGGGCCCTGGCGACCTACCTGACCGGCCCCGGACCGGCTGGCCGCCTCCCGGACGGCGGCCCCTACACGACCATCAAAGCCTCACTCATCGCCGAAGTGGCCTCCCGCCCGGTGAGCGGCGACACCGTCGACGTGCTGCGCCTGCACTGATCCACGCACCGCCGACCCTGCCGCGGGTGGACCGTGGGAGTGAACACGTCTGTGGGCCTCTGCGAATGCCTCTCGGCCGGTGGCCTCACGCGCCACGATGGCGGCGTGTCACATCAGACGTTCCCCGGGTGACGTGACACGTCCCGGGGGCCCCGGCCTGCCCGTGCGGAGGCCCCGGGCGCCCGGCCTGTGCGAGCAGCCCGCCCCGAAAGTGCAGGACACGATGGCCCTGGCCGGCTTTCCTCTCCCGCAGGAGCCCGTCCTCGACGCCTACACCGAAAGCGGCGTCCAGGTCCTCATCCTCTATGGCGACGCCGACCACGCCCACCGTCACGTCCTGGAAGCCGTCTTCACCGCAGCGTTGGACACCGGGCGCAGGCTCGTCGTCGACGTCACCCAGCTCACCTACGCCGGCGAAACCCTCCACGGCCTACTGCTCACCACCCGCACTCGCACCCGGCTCGTCCTGGCCGGCACCCTGCCACCCGTCCTGCGCGACCGCATCACCATTGCCGGAACGGAGCGCTTCCTGCCCACCGCCCCCAGCATCGCCACCGCGATCGCCCTCGTCCAAGCCCTCTGAACTCCCGGCGGTGCGCAGCCGGCTGGCCCCCGCCGGAGGCCGGGTGACGTCCTGCACACCGGCGCGACCTGGGCAGACATGCCGACCGAAACGATCGGCTGCAGCGAGGTGACGTGCTGGCGACGTCTGCGTGACTGGACCGAGGCCGGCGTTTGGCCCCGCCTGCACGCCATCCTCCTCGCAGAACTCCGCAGAGCCTGCCTGCTGGACATGGACGACTCCGAACCTCGAAATGATCAGTGAGTCGGCTCTTCCCGGTGTAGGCGGGGTAGTGGGGCGTCCTCGGCCCCCATCGAGCCCAGCGGCGGGCGTGCTACGCGTGGATCCTGCTGCAGGATCCACGCGTAGCTGAATTCCCGAGTCAGGCGACCAGTAGAGAATTGAAAGCTTTTCCCCCACCTGGATACTGGGACCAGGAGTAGCCTGCATCACCCAGAATTCTAACCAGGACAGGGAGCGCAGACGGTGAATTATTCAGCACCATACCCCAGTCCCTGACGACGAGAAGATATCCATCAGCGGCTGGCAACCAGTTGAGGTCGTAGAGACAATCCTCTAGGGCCGCCCAATTTTCCCCAAAATAATCCGGAAAGGAAAACTTTCGGGAGAATTCCGAGAAAACCTCGACTGGACTTTGCATCAGCGAGCCATCCAACTCGAACACTCGAAATGCCAGCCGCACTGAAGCTTCTATGCCAGCAGCACCGGATTCAACATGATGAACCCAGGGGGAATGCACCGACAGCCAATCATGCATCGTCACTTCACCTTACCCGCTGGAACGTTTTGTAATGGGTGTGCGTGTACCACGCCGACCCGTCGGTACCCGTCACGAGCCTTTCCGTCCCTCTGCTACTTTCACCGCGAAACGGGTGCACATCAAACTCGTGGTATCTAATATCTCTGCCTGTCGAATCCTTGCTCGGCAAGGTCTTCGTGTCATCCCTGCCATCATTGGCGTACGGTCGCTTCTTACCCTGCCACGAAGGCAAGCCATGGGTGGGTGGAGCGTAACCATGCTGATCGATGTGCTTCAGCGTATCCTGCACATGATCCGGAGTGCGAGGGGGGCCGGGTCGAGGAACTATCGATGCCCCGCCCTTAGCTCCAACCCCTGCCGCCCCTGCTACTGCCCCCGCAGCGCCGCCGACCGGCCCCATACCGAGTCCGCTTGCGTCGGAGCCGGTCATAGCCTCGGAGAACTTTGGTGTCAGAAATAGCGTAAACGCAAAGTGACCACGCTGATCGGCACTGCACTCGACGTATTCCCAGCAGGCCGCCATGCCAGCTAGGGCCATCAACTGAATGTCTTCGTAGCCCGCCTTCAGGGGGTCGTCGTAGACAGCGCCGAGTGTACGCGCGAAGGCTTCTTCGAAACCGTCAGGTACTTCACCCGGTACATTGAGGGTCTGGAAATAGGTGCCGGTCTGAAAGGTCGTGTAGGCACCTTCAACGTAGACATCATTGTTGACATCTCCGTCTGCGTCACTCGAATTGATGTGGTAGGCCGGGTCCTGCTTTCCCTTGTTCTTCCCGCCGTCGTCAGGCTGGCAGCGCCCGTTTCCAGGATCGATGCACATTCCTGTCGGGTCGGCAAACGTGACGGGGCTGTTATTGGCATAGGCGTAGCCGTTGAGGGACTGATGCTGCGTAAGCATCAAAACAGGGTCGACACTGATGAATTGCCCAACAGTGAGGTCATATGCCCGGGCACCAATATGTACGAGGCCCGTGCTGCTGTCCTCAGTCTTCCCCAAGAACCCCTTGTCGTCCGGCCATTGTTGGCCGGTGGGGGTCCCACGGTTAGCGCCGAAGGGACTGGTGTAGCGCTTGGTGACCGCGTACGTGCTGGCGTCGAGGGCGACGCTGGAGGTGCCGTGGTGATCCGCCACTAGGAACTGGAGCTGAGTTACCGACGTCCCGCTGGTGGCAGTGCGAACGGCGATGCGCTGACCATTGGCCGTGTAGTACCGGGTACCGCTGAGAGTCTTGGTACCGCCCTTGAGGGCAAGGCGCACCTCAGTGCTGCCGAGGTAGAGAATCGTGTCGCCGTCACCGGACGGGGTGCGGCGGATGAGGAGTTCGCCATCGGCGTCGTGCAGATAAGTGGTGGACTTGGCGGGCTTACCAGCGGCCGACGGCTCGGACGTGGCTGCGAGCTTGCCTTCACTGTCCCAGGTGAGGGTCTGGGTTGCCTGGGCACCGGGGCGGGTGAGGGTGTTGCCGGTCTTGTCGTATGTGTAGGTCTTGGTTGCGGTGCCGGCTGTGGCGCTGGCGAGGGTGTGTGGCTGTCCGGTGGGGCTGCCGTAGGCGTAGTCGGTCTCGGTGGTGTCGGTGCTTGTGTGCTGCTTCTCGGTATCCCTTTGGCCTGCGACTGTGTAGGTGTAGGAGGTCCAATAGGGTGCTGCTCCGCCGAGGTTGGCTTTAGTGCGGCCCGCGATGCTGCAGTCTGCAGTCTTGGGAGTCCAGGCTTCGGTGAGGCGTCGGTGGCCGTCGTAGGCGAAGCATTGGTAGTCGGCTTGGCTGGCGCCGCCCTGGGTGGTGGCGTCGAAGACGGAGGTGACGTTGCCGGCGTCGTCCTGGGTGAAGTTGAGTTCCTGCGGCATGTAGCTGTGGACGTCGTCCGTGACAAATGCGCTGGTCAGGCGGCGCGTTCCGGCCTCGTAGGTGTAGTTGACGTAAGCCTGGTCGGCCGAGGGTGTGCCGTCGATGCCGAGAGTGTGCTGGGTCAGGTCGCCCTGCGGGCTGAAGGCTGCGCTCTGGAGGTATCCCGTGGTGCCCTGTGACTTGGTGTGGCCGCCGAGCGCGTTTGAGGTGTAAGCGATGGTCTCGGCAGACAGCCCGCCGACTGCGGGCTGGCGTTCGGACTTGAGGCTGCCGTCGGCGTTGTAGCTGGCGGTGAACGAGAGCGTGGATGTCACGCCTGCGGTAACAAGGGGATCTGTGGCAGGGAGCTGAAGCTGGCTGCCGGTGATGTTGTACAGGTTGTCGTAACTCGTGTTCTTCTGGATATAGGCCTTGCTGCCGGCCTGGTTGACGCCACCTTCGTAGCGAACTGCGGTGGCAGGCTGACCGAGGGCTGGGGTGTCGAATGTCCAGGCGGCGAGCTTGTTGGCGTCGGTCTGGAGGCCCTGCCACATGCCGGTCTTGCGGTCGAGTTCGTCGTATGCGTAAGTGAGGGTCGTGGAGCGGGCGTCAGTTGTGGAGGCCACGCGGTCCAGGGAGTCATAGGCGACCGTGGAGGTGCCGGAATCGGGGTCGGTGGTGGTGATCTTGCGGCCGAAGAGGTCGTAGGTGTAGGACCATTCAGCCTGGTCCGGCCCGGTGACCGTCTTCGGCTGGCCAGTCGCGGTGTGCGTGTACTTGGTGGTCGTGTAGTCGCTGCCGGTGGGCTGTGGGCCGTTGTACTCGCGACGTTCGGTTATCTGACCCAGCGCGTTGGTGACGACCGCGACCGCCTGACCGCCTTCCGGTGCACTGGTGGTGACCGTGTCGCCACGGTAGACGGTGTCGACTGTCCAGCGGGGGGTGCCCCGGGTCTTGGTGATGCTCTTGATCGTGCGGCCGGCGCCGTCGTAGACGGTGTCGGTCTGGATGGGTGCCTGGCCTCCGTCGATTTCCGCCGGCTTTGCGCCGTCAGGTACGGCGGTGTTGTCCCAGATGTCGGAATGGGCGCTGACTGCCAGTCCACGGTCGTCGTACTCGGTTACCGCGATGAGGCGCCCGCCTTGCGGTGAAGGGGCCTGGATCTGGCGGGTACGCAGCAGGGAGTCGTAGATCTCGACGGTGGTGTTGTATCCGGATGCGTCGGGCTTGAGGCTGCTGGTGGCGACCCAGGGCATGGCCGCACTGACGACGTTGTAGTTGTAGGCGTAGTTCGGTGTGGCGCCGAAGAGTTTGAGGCGGTTGGGCAGCCAGACCTTGGTGATGCGGCCGAGGCTGTCGTACTCGGACTCGGAGATCTTGCTGTTGGTGTCAGTGACTTTGAGGGTGCTGCCGGTGGCGAAGTCCAGGTTGCTGGTGCTCTTGTGGCCCTTGGCGTTGGCCACGGACATGGTTGTCAGTGGCCCGCCGGCGGCTGGGCTGTATGTGGTGGTGGCTGTAACGAGGTTGTTGGTGTCCTTGACGACCAGCGGTCGGCCCAGGGTGTCGTAGTTGATGCTGCCCAGTTTCTGCCAGCTGGGGGCATCGGAGGTGTTGTAGGCCTTGGCTCGGCCGGTCCACACGGCCTCGCCGACGGTGGGCTTGTTGGTGGCGGACCAGGCCGTGGCTGCAGCGTCGTCGAAAACTGTGGCGGTGTCGGAGACAACGTCGCCGGGGCGGGCGTCGTCTGCCGGAAGATCGAGTTCACTGTCTGGCACGGAGCAGGTGGCTGCGACGGTGCGGGTGCGGGAGACAAGGGCGGTGAGATAGGGGGCGCCGGCGTCAGTGTCGGCGTCGGTATTACGTGCGTACCAGTTTCGGGTGCATTTCTCGTCGCCGATTGTGCTGTTGTCGCCGCGGTCCTCAGTGGTCTGCACCATGCCGTGGTCGTCATAGGTGTGCTTGATGGTGCGCGTGCGGGTTTTGGGGGTGCCGCTACTGGTGACTGTGGTGCGTGCGGTGATTGCTGCGTCGCGAACCATGTACGCCTCGGTGTCGGCGTAGGACTGGTGCTGAGCGGCGGTCTTTTTGGTCCAGAGGTCGGTGACGATGCCGCCGACCTCGGTGGTTCCATTGTAGGTGACTGTCTCGCGGGTTTGGCCGGCGTAGCGCTCGTAGTCGTTGGTGACCGGGGCCGCGATGCCGGTGACTGTGGTGGTCTTGCGCTTGGTGGGGTCGGGGGTCTTGCCATCGGGGCCGAGGATGCGGTCGCCGTGCATGCCGCGCAGGTAGACGGTGACGGTCTTCAGCTGCGGTCGGTCGGGGTATCCCGTCTGCCCGGTGAGATGGGTGACCTTTTCGTAGCCGCGCCAGGTCGACCAGGTGCGCTCGTCCTCGGGAGTGAAGGGGTCTTCGTTGTAGTGCCAGGCGCCCCCGTCCGTGTACTGGTAGGTGTGCACGACTGCGTCGGAGCCGCCGTGGAGATCGATGGTGCGCACGCTGCTGACGGGGTACTTCTGGAACCAGTCCAGGATCGGGGTTTCTTCCCCGTTGGGAGACCAGTAGACGGGGTAGCAGCGCTTGGTGTTCTCGTCCAGTTTGGGCTTCGCCTGGCCGGCGGCGCAGTCGGCAGGCAGGTAGTCGACGATGCTGGTAGCGCCGGTCTCGGTGGTGACCTGCTTCAGCCGCGGGCGGTAGAGCGGCAGGATGTCGTCGCTGGAGCTGTCGACACGGTTGGGCAGCATCTCGTGAGTAAAGCGAACTGGGTCCAGGGACAGGGGCGCCCCATGCTTGCCAGTCTGCTGGATCTCGTCCAGCCACAGGGACTGGTCGCCGCTGTCACCGGTGTCACCGGGGTCGCGATAGCTCTGCTTGAGGGCCCACGTGTCGACTGGTGCATAGGCGGCGGGGGCGGCTGCGGCGTTCCAGGCGTAGGTGTTGATGGTGCTGAGGCGGTAGCGGGTGAAGAAGGCGGGGCTGATGTTGAACTCGCAGTCAGCGGTCGCTGAGTCACAGACGGCGTCATAGGGAACGTCGGGCCAGTTGTCGCGCGTGTCCTCGGTCAATTCGGTGCAGTCGGCGTCGTCGTCGCAGCGCTGCTTGTAGACGAGTGTGATCTTTTGCGCGGCAGGCTTGGAGAACAGGCTGTCGGAGCGCTGGCCGTATTCGATGCGCTTGAGGTAGCCGCCGCGGGTATAGGCGCTGTTGTCGGCGGCACCGCTTTGGGCGTAGTAGTTGGCCTCTTTGCCGTAGTAGTAGGCCATGGCGTTGCCGTGGGTGTCGACGACGTAGTCGAGGTTCCAGCGCCAGGCTTGGTTCAGGGCGCGGTCGTCGAAGGTGCTGCCCTCGTTGTAGCCGGGCTCACCGGAGTCGTCTCCGAAGACGGGTACGAGCCAGGTGGAGTCGGTGGTGGGATCGGGGTCGGCGGCGATTGTGTCGGGGTTGTCCTTACGCCAGTTGGGGAGTTTGTGCTGGCCGAAGGTATAGCGGGTGCCGTCGCCGGTGATGAGGGTCCAGAATTCGCCGTTGTCATCCCCGTTGTCGGCGCCGGTGCCGTGGATGACCTTGGAGTCGTCGTCGTTCTTCAGGCGCCACTGCCCCGTGGTGTCGTCCTTGACCAGTTCTGTGGCGTTGCCGTTAAGGACGAGGGAAGCGTTGTCGTACTTCCAGCACTGGTCGAACTTCTCGTCGTGGCCGTCGTCCTCGCAGGAGCCGTACTTGCGCTCGATGTAGGACGAGGTGAGGTCAAAGCCCTCACCAATCTGGCTGCCCTGGTTGTTGGTGGTGGAGGTGCGGCCGTCGACGCTGCCCGAGTCGTAGGAAATACTCAGCGACGGCTGAGGGCCGGCGGCGGCAGGTGGAAGACGCAGAGACTGGGCCCAGCTGAAGGTGCCGGAGGAGCCGCCGGACGACCATGTCGACGAGGGGGCCAGCGGGGTGGCGGCGTAATCGCCGCCACCGGACTTGGTACCGGCGCTCAGGGCGAGGACCATGGTCTGGCCGACTGTCGCCTGCATGCCCGGCGAACGGGATACCACAGCTTGCGCGGCGAAGGACACGTCAGTGGTGAGAGTGGTGTCCTCGCGCTTGTTGGTCGAGGGCAGCAGTGGGCCGGTGCGGCATGAGTCGTTGGTCGGCTTTGTGAGTGCACAGGCAGGGAGCCTGTGCAGTTGCAGGCGGCCTGCCCAGTTTCCGCCGTACGCGGAGGCGAAAGCGGAGTAGTCGAGGCTGAGGCGTGCGGTGCCACCCGTCGTGGGCCCGGTGACAGCCACGGCAACGCCCCTGATGCCAAGCTGGTTGGTCTGCTTCTGGTCGAGCACGCGTGCTGTGATGCTGGTGACGGTCTTGGAGGGCTTGACGCGGCGCGATGCGGGGGCCGTGAGGGTCAGCGGCAAGCGGCCTGGGGTCGCGGTGGCGCTGTTCGTGCCCTCGCTTCGGGTGAGGGTCGCTGTTCCGCTAGTCGGCCAGGTGACGGTTCGGCTCTGGTCCTTAACCGCCCGCGTGATGGCTGTGCGGTCGGCCATGGCTGCCTTCTGGAGCAGGGCGCTGGTCTTTGCGTCCAACTCGGGGGTGAATGCCCCGACCTTGTCCGGCTTGTGAGAGATCTGTGGCTTGCCCAGGGGGGTTACGTCTGCGGCGAACGCCACTGGAGCCAGCAGGCTGGGCAGTAGCGCGAGACCGGTCAGTGTCGCGATGTACCGGGGCCGCGGACTGGAGGACCGGCGTGCACCGGATTCGCGTCGCGGTATGTGATGGGTGGTCATGTGTCCGCTTCTTTGCCGGGCCGACGTAGCGGTCAAGGCTGTCGGCTCTGGTCGGCGCCCGTCGGCAACAAGCCGTAGGCGCTGGATGGGGGCGGTGCGGTGCCGGTCTCCCGCCTTCTCCGGGCGGAGTGGCGGGAGACCGATCCAGGACTCAGAGCGTGGCGAGGACTTCGGCCTGCAGGACTTGGCTTGCGACCTGCTCCTCGGTCATGGCGCCGACCCACATACGCAGCTGCTGCAGATCCCCTGGCAGATACGTACCTGCGGTCGAGCCGGCTGTTGCTCCCCGGCCAATGGCCATCTCACCGCTGCCGTGCCGTGCGTTGGTGAAGCCGGAGTTCTCTCCCGCGCTCACCTGAGCGAAGCCAACATGGAGGCGGATCTCGCCGTAACGGGTTTCCGAGCGGGTCGGATCGTCGGGATCGGTCCACATCCACGGCTGCTGGGCATCGAAGACACCAGTGAGATCCACCCACTCACCCACCACAGCCTGACCCATTTCTGCCACACCAGCTTGCTGAACGATCTTGCCAGCGGTATCCACCGCGGTCCGGGTGAACTTCCACTGGTAGATGTCAGGATCAGCCACCTTGACGGCCCACAGTGCCCAGGACGATTCGCCAGTGCCGATGCGCTGGCCTGCGACCTGCGCCTGGTATCCGACCGGTTTGCCGGCGAGCAGATCGGCGTTGAGTCGTACGCGGGCGGAGACGGTGAACGATCCCGTCTCGTCGACGAGGGGGCCGGCGGTTCCTGCGTATGCGGCCGTGCCGTCGAGTTCGAGGGCGTCCTCGGCCTCGATGAAGCGCGCCGTCGGGGAGAGCTGCAGTCCCTGCTTGAAGTAGGGGGACGTCTCCCGCATGACGGTGCCGGTCGAACCAGCGGCACTCCAGGCTCCCACGAGATCGTTCGACGGAGCTCCATCGAGCGGTGTCTGGGCTTCGGCGGCGATCTCCTGCTCGGTCAGCATGCGCTGCCACACAGCGGCCTCGTCGATCAGGCCGTGCGTGTATTCGCCGCCGACACCGGCCTTGGCGAAGCGGCCGAACTGCAGCCCGCCACTGGCCGTCCACGGCTCATAGGAGGGTGCCGCCGCGGACAGGACGGTCTTGGGTTGAGGGCGTCCGTTCACGAAGAGCTGGATCGTGTCGTTCGTCTTGTCTCCGTCGCCCTTGGTGTCGAACACCCCCGCCAGGTGCGTCCACGACCGCAGCGGCGGGTCCTGCTGCGCGGATACGGAGCGGGCGTGGACCGGTACGTCCTGGTCCTTGTCCGCCCGGTTGAACACCCACGCCTTGTAGGAGGTCGAGTAGTACAGGGCGAACGCGGACGCCTTGCTGCCGGGCTGCGAGAGGACGACGGCGTTCGTCGGTGCGCTGGTCATGTGGACCCAGGCGGAAACGGTGAACGATCCACCGGTGTTGACCGCGGGTGCCGAGGTGGCGGCGTATCCGGTCTGCAGTGCCGGATTGGTGCTGTCGAGCCACAGGGCCTGGTCCGTATCGCCGCGCCGGCCATGGGTCGACCAGCCTGCGCCGTCGGTGTGGAGGGTGGCGTCGTAGCGTACGGAGCCTTCGGTGGCGGTGTCCTTCGTGATGCGGGTGGTGGCGCCGGGAACGGGGTCGTCGTCGAAATGCCACCGTCCCGTCTCCGTCGTGCCGTCGCCTACGCGGAAGACGAATTCGGCTGGTGTGCCCCAGCGCTGGCGTACGTCTCGTGCTTCGACGATAAGCGTCTGTGTGCCGCCCAAGGAGGGGACGATGTCGGTGGCGTTGAACTCGCCTCGCACCTGGCCTGCCGCGGGCTCGCCGACGGTGACGGTCTTGGTCTGCTGGGCGTTCCACGTCGCCAGCCGGTAGCGGTAGCCGGTGATGTCCGTGTCAGCTGTGCTGGGCAGGAAGGTGAACGCGCCTGCGACACCGGGCCCGCCTGCGGCGGGACAGTTGTCTGCCACACATATCTGGTAGGGGCCGTCGGTGGAGATCTGCGGGGCCTTCGGCGCCGTCGAGTCGATCTTGAAGTAGCACCAGTGCGAGTAGGACGAGAACATGTCGCCGGCCTTGCCGGCGTAGGCCCAGTGCGACTGGGTGCGTGCCTTGTAGCGGTACAGCTTGCCGTCCGACAGTGGCGTGGTGCGCATGCCCTCGAGGGTGCCGTCCGGGTCCCAGCCCGGGCGGGGCCGGTAGTCGGACATCGTCTTCACCCAGGTGGTGTCCTTGCGTTCGATCTCGAACTCCGCCTGCAGGCTTCCCTTCTCCTCCTTGGGGTCCGGCTGGACCTGGGTCTGCACGCGGGCGATGACCCTCGGGTCGGTACGGGTGACGATCAGCGGGCTGGACTCGCTCCTGTTGCACAAGATGGTCGTCCCGTCACCCGGGATCAGCCCGACATCGGTGGGTGTGCCGGGGCGGGGGACGTAGGTGACCTGGAGTTCGGCGTTGTCGTCGAAGCGCTTCCAGGCGCGCGGCTCGCTCTCGTCCTTGGCCCGGAGCATGAACGTCATCCTCGACATCTTGCCGTCCGCGAAAGCCCGCACAGTCGAGGCGAGGTTCTCGTCCGTCTCGTCGGGGTTGTCGTTGAACTCGATCCACGCGTCGGGCTGGTCCGGGCTGCAGAGGTCACCGCGGCCGGCGGAGACCAGACGGTCGCCCATCTGGTCGAGCTGCTTGGGGCCGGGCCACCGGGTCGACTCGGAAATGTTGTCGGTGCGCTCCAGATCGAGCCAGTACGGGGTGCAGTTGAACGACCACATCTCACGGGCGCGGAACGTGGCGTCGAGGACGTACTTGCCGTACAGCTTGGCGGGCGCGAATTCGAACAGCATGCGGTTCACATAGCCGTTGCCGCAGTAGTAGCCGTCCGCGGTCCCGCACTTGCCGACCCCGTACTCACCGTCGAAGTCCCAGAAGCGGTCCCCGTCGGAAGAGATCACGGTGCGCTCGGAGGTACCGAGGCCCACCGGCGGGTCGATGTAGACCGGGTAGACGGTGTCCTCACCACGCAGCAGGCCCAGGTCCGGCTGCACCGTCACCGCGCCGCTGTCGACCTGGACGGGCAGGATGGCGCTGGCATCGCCCTCCCCCGGGTGCGCCAGGTCGTCCTCCGGTTCCTCGCCGCTCTCGGCGGAGCCCGTTGCGGGCTCCATGGGCACGGCCGGCTCGGGGACCTTGCCCGTGGTCCCGGTGCGTAGCAGTTGAGGTTGCTGGCCCCCGGTGGGTTCGTCGCCGGCGGAGTCCCACATCTGGCCGGCCGGCCCCTTGAAGACCGGGTTGCCGTGCTCGTCCAGCGCCTGCAAGCCGCCGCCCGGGCCAGGAACGATCTCCAGGTTGTTCGCCGAGACGGACAGCCGCACCTGCTCCAGAGCAGGGTTGGCCGCGGCCTCGGCGGACTTCACGACCAGAACCTCGCGGTACCCCTCGGCCGTCGCCGTCATCTTCAGGTCGACACCCGCCAGCACGTCCCGGTAGGTGGCGGTCGCCCCGTCGATCACCGGGGCAGGCAGCGCTGCCGGCCAGTCCAGCGTCATGCTCGCCCCGGCCACGCCCAGGCGCACCAGATCAGCCGCCCCGCCGCCGGAGAAGGCCAGGTCGACAACGGCAGACTTCGGGCCCACGGTCCCGTCCCCGCGTCTTTCCAGCGTCGGATCGATCGCCTGCCAGGAGCCGTCTTCAGCCTTCGCCCGCTGTGGCGCAGCGGACTGCGTCAGGGTGAACGTGCCATCGGGGGTTGGCCATCGTGGTCGAGTAGGCGGTGCGCTCGCCCGTCACCTCGACCGGATCCCCGGACGCTGCAGCCCTCTCTGAGGCCGAAGCCATGGCCGGGGCGGCAGGCGGTGCCTGCGGTGAAGCGGCCGCGGAGACCGCCGTCCCGGGCAGCACCATCCCTGCCAACAGCGGCGCTACTACTGCCCGCGCCAGTGTTCTTCGCCGTCCGCTGCCGGACACAGCTCGACCCCGCCGGAACCCCACGATCCCCACCCCTGGTTCACAAGATCTACATAAGCTCCGTGAGTAAAGCTTTCGCAAGACACCCCGTCAACCCCTGAACGGCCCGACAAGACTGCGCTGACCTGCGGTTATGACACGATCGCTATAACTGGCCCGCTTTTGCTCCCCCACCACTGAAGGCCGGGAGGACGGATTTCGGGCACAGGTTGGCCACATCAACACGGGTGCGGTGCCCAGCACGCTGCGGTCCCGCTCCTGCAGGCCCGACACCATCGGCGATGCCGCTGACGGCGATAGCCCGGTGGTGACGTCGGAGTTGCACCAGGACGTCCTGGACTACTGCACCCCTGCACCGGCGGGGAAAGACGGGGGCGACGACAAGCTCAGGCCGCCTCATCCGAATCTTGCTTGGTGATCGGCATGAACACGGAAACCTGCGACCGGCCGAGCCGGCCGTCCTGCCCGCTTCGCGTCCCGGGGCGGCGCCCCGGCCGGCTGGGAGGCGGTGCGGTCCTTCGAGGCCGAGCACCGCATAGTGCTGCCGGAGCCGTACCGCACATTCGTGGCCGACGCCGGGGACGGCTTGCGGTCCGGGCATGGCCCGGGCTCGCACCTATCAGCGGGTGCAGGCGGCGGTACGGCCAGGTGAATGCGGGGCCGTGAAAGCGCGCGGCAGCGTTCCGAGGTGGTGGCTGCGGCCGCAGGGTTGCCGATGTGAGCTTCGGGCCGTCAGGAGACCGGGTTCTCGGCGGAGGCGAGTCGGGCATGGGCCGGGGCCTGCCTGCACTCTGAAGGGCGCCTTCGCCTCTATGGGGCAGGCGGGACCAGGCAAGACCCGGCCTCGAATCTGCGGCTTTCGTCTGCGGCCGAGGCCGCACGAGCCCTACAGCTGGCTACCGCCGACACGCCGTCAGTTTCGGGGGCAGGCAGAAGTTTTCGAGATATTTCCGGGGCTGATGTCACGTTCACGGAGTGTGGCTGCACTAGGGAGGGCGATGTTCGTTTGCTGCATCGCCGACCATGAGCAGTCAGGAGGACACGGGGTGGATCCGGTGGTGATCGCGAGCGGGGCGATCGTGTTGGAGGGGGTTGCGGGCTGTTCCTTGCGATTCGCTCCAGAGCGGTTGGTAGGCGGGGTGGCACGGCAGCGTGGCCGTGGGCGTTTCGCGCGTGCCTGTAGCGGAGTGTCGCGTGCTTCCGGGTTCGTATGGGGTACGGAAGCCGGGGTGAGCCGTCATGGAGGACGCTGCAGGGGCTGAATTGCGGGTCAGCGACCAGGTGGAGCAGGCGGCTCCTGAGAGCGTGCAGGGCCGGCGTCTGGCAGAGGAACGCACGAGCGGGAGTATCCGGGGCTGGTTCGGTTTCTTCTGCTTCACGGTGCCTCGTGGTCAGAGGCGCAGGATGCGGCTCAGGATGCGTTCACTCAGATGTGCCGGCCGGGGGCGGCGATTCGGCATCCGAAGGCGTGGTTGCGCACGGTGGCCTGGCGTTCCTGGTTGCGTCAGCAGGTGCGTGAGGAGTCGTGCGCGGATGTTCCGGATGTTCCGACTTCGCACTGGCAGTCTCCCGCCAACGCGGCCGAGATGGGGGCGGAGGAGCGGCGTGTGATCGAACTTCTGCTGCAGTTGCCGGCCAAGCAGCGGGCCGTGATGGCGTGGACGTTGGACGGCTTCACGGCGCAGGAGTGCGCTGTGGCTATGGGGATTTCGCCGGAAGCCGCTCGTCAGAACCTGTCGCGGGCACGGGCAGGGCTCAAGGCTGCGCTGGGGCTCGATGGTCCGGACGAAAGGTATGAAGAGGGGGAGCGATGAGCAGCGATCGGTCGGTTGACCGTCTGGAGTGTCTGTTGGCTCGTGCGCACCAGCAGTTGGGGATCGCCGTCCAGGACGGTCTCATGGGCAGTGACGGGCCTCCGGTGTTGCGTGATCCTGACCAGGTTCTGGGGCGGCTGCTTGCGGCAGCGCATCGCCAGACCGGTGCGGTGGTGAGCGAGCGCCTCGCGAGCTGGAACGCGCAGAGGCGGGCGGGGCACGATGCGTCCAGGAATGCGGTGCCGTCGGGAGGGCTGATGTGCCGGGCGGCAGCGGTCCGGCTGAAGTACCGGGAGGAGGCGCTGAAGCGGGCCCGCAGGTACATGCCGCTGAACGTGGTCCATGTGGTGAGGGATGCGGCTGACGCCGTGCAGCAGGTCATCGCGTTCCTCGAGTTCGACCAGCCTGTTCCGAAGGAGCATCTGGCGCGGCTCGAGCAGAGGGGTTACGGCATGCGGCGCCTGGTTGCGCTGCCCCAGGTGCCGCAGCGTCCCTCGGCGCTGGGCGGCTTCGACTATGTGGACGAGGTGGACGCGTACCTGACGTCGTGTACTGAGCCGCTCGTCGCGCAGGTCCGTCGTGTCCTGCACCTGTTTGACAGCGACGTCACGCCCTACTTCGACGAGGCGTCGATGTCGTGGCTGGGTTTTCTGGAGGTGGCTCAGGATCTGGCAGACGACCTTGACCTGGCGCATCGGGAGGCGGTTGCTCTGTCTCGGGCGGTCACATCTGTCGAGGAGGCCAGTAGCGACTTCCGCGGAGCGGATCTCCGCTCGGTCAACCTGACGGGCGTCGCTCTCGAAGGCATCCGGTGGAACACCTCTACCGTGTGGCCTGCGGAGTGGGAGGAACGTATCTGGAGAGCGTCACTTGCGACGGCGTCGGGTGGCGGAGAACTCGTGGTACGCGGTGAACCGCATGACAGCACGGTGCCTGCGGACATCTGACCCGCAAGAGTTGCAGGAGAACAGCGCTGTGCCGCGCGCAACGGCCCGGGTTGGCCCGATGTCAGCCGCGACGCGCGGTGATGTGGCGTGCCCCGGCCAGCGGGGCCGCCTCCGTGAAACCACCCATTCCTTCTCCGGGAGGCAGCATGAGTACAGCCATGGAACGCCGGCTCGACGAAGAGCCGGTGCCAGTTCTGTTCGTGAAGGACGACGGCGAACGTCAATCTCTCACAACCAGGAGTCAGGCGCGGCTGCGGCGGATCCGCGACAACCGGCGCCATGGGCGCGTGCGCGTCCTCGCCCGCATTGCGGGCTACGGCATGCTCCGCGGCGCCGCTGGCGCCCTGGGTGCCAGCGCGACCGGATGGATCATCTGGTGGATCCAGCAACACTGACGGTGTGGGGGGCAACTGTCGGCTTGGACTGTCCGGCCCTTGGAGGGATGGTGGGCGCCCCGCCTGCCCCTGTACGGTCCCGCGTACGGAAGGACATCGACTTAAAGGGGCGGAATGCCGGGATTCGGGCGCGCGGATGACGAGTGGGATCTGCTGGTGGAGGCGGGCCGGGAGTTCCTGGTGGACCGCGCGAGGCTCCGCGGGCTCACCACGTACACCGAGCTCAACGCCGCCTTGGTCGAGCGGACCGGGTGCCGCGCCTTCGACTTCGGGCGGCCCGACGAACGAGCTGCCATGGGCCATCTGTTGGGGCTGATCGTCGAGCGTGACCAGGAACGTGCTCCCGCCAAGCCACCTCTCATGCTCTCTGCGCTGGTCACGTATCTGCACGCCAACGACCCTGGCCCGGGCTTCTACCAACTGGCCAAGGATCTGCAACTGTTGCCGCTGAGCGCGTCGAAGATCGAGAAGGATTGCTTCTGGGCCCGCCAGGTGGACCGGATCCAGGCGCTCCACAGAGACTGAGCCTCGCTGGGGCGCTTCCGGTCAAGCGGGGCGGCACCGCGCTCCCGGCCCGGAGCAAGGCGGGAGGGTGACTCACCTGCCCACCGAATTGCGCGCCACGACCCGGCTCCTCGCGGTCTCCCTGGGCAACGGCGCCCTGGATGCGATCTGTAGCTACCGCGCCCCACGAGTCGAACGCGGCGGGCCTCTTCAACGTCCTCGCCCATGCCCTCACAGCGCCTGAACGACCACGAGGCGCAGTATGTGCCGCCCGAGTGCGCAGTGCTTCGACCCCTGCTCCCGGTGCCCCGTTCGAGGGGCCCCACCAACCGCGCACAAGTGGGCGGAGCCTACCAACCGAAACCAACACCCCCGGCACCCCAACCACCGTCGCGCTGGCCCGTCACGACTCATGAACGCTCGCGGCAGAGCTGCTCAGCTCCCTGAATCTCGGCTTTCAGCGACGAGGCCCTCGCCACCGCCATCCTCAACCGACTTCTCCACCACTGCGAAGTGATCTCCATCAACGGCCCCGGCTGCCGGCTGAAGAACCGTCTCCAGGCGATCGGGCGAGGATCCGGTGGCCTGATCGGCTGCGATCAGGCCACCGGATCCTCGCCCGGCGGGATGAAGGCATCGGCGCCATCGGCATCCTCGACATGCCCCTGGGCATCGATCGTGATGGCCGTCGCCCGCCCCTACGAGGTGATGAGCAAGGCCAGCACCTGTTCTGTCAGCGGCGTTCCCCCTGGTCCCTCGTCCTTCCAGTGCGCCCGCCACCCTCCACCAGGCACCGCTGCCACGACCTGATCGGCCCGCTCCAAATGGGAGAAGTCCTCGTAGTCCGTCACCGGACGCAGGGCGCCGCGCTTGGGGTCGACGACCAACGCTGTCCCGGTTGCCTAATCCCAGCCCTCCACACGCACCATGCGGCCGATCTCGGCGTCGGTGCCGTTGAAGATCGCGGTCCAGCCGGTCTGATTGAAATAGCGAAGAGACACCGCGCCATCATCTCGGACCACGACGCTCGGGCCTTACAGGGTTCCATGCTCTGCGCGTTCATAAGTACGCAGCCCTGCGCATAGACAAGTACGCCGACGCACGCCAGCCAGGGCGGCAAGCGCCCCGAGGCCGATGAGGATCCAGTTGGTGAGTAGCACGCGGACGGTGACGCCTTGCCCTTCGCAGCCGACTCCTCCGGCTTGTCGCCGCCACTGCCCCCGCACCCGGTCAGAGCCGCCACAAGCAAGGCAGTGACCGCGACCGAAGCACGAGCCCTCCACGCCGGATCACGGGCAGCTCTCCTCGAACTTCACGGCCGTCAACATGACGGGCTGACCGTTCAAAGCCGCCCCGGCAGCCGGCTCCTGCGTGCACACCTGCCAGTTCGACTCCACCAGCACCATCCGGTCATCCCCTGAAGCGTCACTGACCCTGACCGACGTGCCCGAGTCGAGCGCCATACGCGCCGCCTTCACCGACTTCCCCGTGAAGTCAGGCATGCTGCCACCGTCAGCCGACGGCGGCGCCTCGTCCGTCGCAGGACACTCTTCCTCCAGCTTCACCGTGCCAAAGTCGAGCTTCGTGTCCGTCGACGCCTTACTCCCAGCAGCCACGTTCTGGCTGCACACCTTCCAGTTCCGATCCAAGGCCTGCGCCCGGCCACGGCCCAGAGCGTCGTGCGAGGCGAGCCCATAGAAGCCAACCTCCTGCGCCTTGTCCTGCGCCGACTGCAAGCCCATGCCCACGAAGTTCGGCACCGCTGCCTCCTCCGAGGCTTCCGCGGAGTCGGGGCTGGACTCAGCCTTGGCCGACGACGCGGTGCTACCGCCTGCCGGCTTCTCCGCCTCGGTCGGCTGACACGCGACAGCCCCACCCAGGGCAGCACAGAGCAGGACGGCAGAGATGATGCGAGTTCGCACAGATTCCCCCCAGAGATCCCAGTACAGGCGGAACACGCTAGAGCACTTGTGGGGGAGACGTGGACAGAAGTCACCGACCCGTGACAGTTCGCCTAAACCGAGGGCGAGCAAGGGGGTGGTCAGCGGGGATGCATCGCCATGCCTGGGCCTTTACTCGCCAACGAACGGTGCCGGGCCAAGCCCTACAACACCGACTTCAATGTGGCCGCTCGTCGCCATGAACTCGCTCTCACGACCGTCGGGCAGGCGAAGAACCCCGGGGTCTGCGTCGAAGAGGTCAACTCCACTCACCGCGTCAACGAGCGTGACACTGCCAGCCCACGTGCTGTCGCGGTCGGACTCCCGGTTGTCGCTACGACTTGGGTCGTAGCGCAGCACGAGGGAGGCAGTGACTGCCGCCTCGCGGCCGTCAGGAAGTACGACGACCGCAGGGCCGGCATAGCGCAGCCGACCGTCACCAGGATGGAATGGGGCGCGAGGATCCATGCCCGGAGGCTAACGGCCGGCGGTCACTCCGGCTGTACAAACGCCGGGTTCTCCAGCCTGCGCGCAAGGACCCATGTCTCCTCACCACGGCGGCAGGTGAGCACGAGCCTGATGGGCTGGCCCGCGTACTCGCCCTGCCACATGGCCTGCGTCTTGCCCTCCATCCATTGACCCGGCCGCGTGCGCTGCATTGCCAGAGGGCGCCCCGTACCCACCCGGAGCTCAAACGGCTCCGGACCCCGGCCGTGATCGTCCGTCCTGTTAGCGCCCGGCGAGAACCGGAACGGCCCCCAGACGTGAGCGTCGACATCCGCCTGCGTCACGCCGTTGCCCTCGTGGAGCAGCTGGTGCTCCATGTCGTCGTTGCCCACGGATATAACGACCTCGTCGAGGTGGCCCAGCGCGTCAGGGCCCGCAAGGTGCACCGTGACAATCGCCTGGCCGAAGCCTGTCTCGACAAAGTCGAGCTCGACCTGAGGGGTGAGCTCGGCATGCCAGCGCTCCCGCTCAATGCGAGCGACACGATCAGCTGTACTCGCGGAGCGATGTGCCGCCTTCCAACTGCCAGCAGCAGCTGCCGCGCTGGCGACGGCGGTAACCAGGGTTGCCACATCTGTCCAAGGGATGCTCATGCGCCAGGACCATAGCGCCAGCCAGAGACGGGTGCGTCAGCTCCGACGAATGAGCCTCAGAGGAACCGGGCGGAAGGCAAGATCGCCCCATGGATACGGAAGTCCTCGTAGCAATCGTCGGTGGCGGTGCAGCACTCCTGGGTGCCGCGGTAGGTGGCGCCGGCGCGGTCGTTGCCGCTCACATCACCGGCAAGCGAGCTGAAAGCGCTGCAAGGCACGCCTACCTCGGGCCCTTGGACGTCGCACGTCGGACCGCACAGAGAGAGGCCTACGTAGGGCTCCTGACGGCAGCACACGCCCTCGCGGATGCCGGAGGCGAGGTACTCGAATCAGCCCGACGACTGGCAGAAAACGCCAACGAGGAGATCATTGGCCAGCCGACCACGTACCCGCTGGCTCGCATTGCCGCCGACCGTGAACGCGTCCGCGCAGTCCAGCCGGCCGACGAGGTGATTGCCGCCGCCCGACACGTAGAGCTCGAAGGCCCCGAGTCGGTTGCCAAAGCAGCACGCCAGCTTTCCGAAGCCGCCCTCGACTTCGAAGAGGCGATCGAGCTCGTCGAGACACCAGAGGGTGACGATCACGCAATCACGGCAGGCCCCAGTGTGGGGCGAGTCCCGCTCCGGCACGGTGTCCTGAGACGCCAGATATGGGACTTCGCCCGTGAGGCCACCGCACACCTCAATCAGCGGTAGCGGCGCCGCTGGGGCCGTTCATCAATCGGACGTTTGATGAGCGAAGGAGGAACTGAATGGCCCTAGTTGGGCTCGTCCGCGTATCCACCGACAAGCAGAACACCGAACGGCAGCACGACGCCCTCGACCCCATCTGCATCAAGGTCTTCGAGGAGAAGGTCAGCGGCAAGCTCCAGGCCGAAGAGCGGCCCGCCCTCATGGACGCCCTCGAGTACATCCGCGACGGCGACATGCTCTGCGTCCAGGAAGTCGACCGCCTCGGCCGGAACCTCCTCGAAGGACTGATCGTCCTCAATGATCTCTTCGAGCGGGGCATCGCCGTAAAGGTGCTCGAGGGCATCGCCGCGGGCGCGGAGCGCTTCGAGCCCGTCGCTTGCCCGCCACCCGCCCAAGGACACCAGGACGGGTGTGGCCCCACCGCTGCGCCGTGACTGCAGCAGCTTCGTGCCCAGGTGGCGGGCGAGCTGTGTCTTCCCGCTGCCGGGCGCGCCGAGGATGAGCAGGCACCGGCAGTCGGCCAGGTCGAACACCTCCGCGATCTCGCCGTAGTTGCCGGACAGGTCGCCCTCGCTGACATCGGGATCGACGATGTCCTCGTGCACCGTCGTATAGCGCAGCAGCAGCGGCGACGGGTGGGCGGAGACCGACCAGGCACGGGTGTCGGGAGCCAGGGAACGCCACGCATCGCGCTCCAGCGCCGTGGTGGCGGGCCGCATGACGACCTGTGCCGACTCCTGGCCGCTTTCCAGCCGCCCGGCGTCATCGACCGGTGCCGAAGCGACCGGCGGCACAGCGCCACGGCCCGCCAGCGCCCGGGCAGGCGCCTGCTGCTGCCGCACCGCCCGACGCGCCACCTCGTACTCCGCCTGCGCCTTGAGATAACGGGCATGCCAGACACGCATGTTGGGTGCCTGTCCGCATGCCTCGACCCAGGCGTGGACCAGCTTCCACGACGGCAGGGACTCGCCTGCGGTCGCGGTGCTCAGGGCTGCCTTGCTCCAGCCTTTGTGAGGACCTCTATCAGGATGGTCCCCCCGATACCCTCGCAGACCGATGCCTTCGCAGTGGAGCGGCCCGCAGCAACGAGACAGGGCGCAGATGGCCCGCGCCGCTCACGCGGGGACCAGCAGGCCGAAGACCACGACGAAAACAACAGGCACACTGGACACCGCGGGCATGATCCGGAATCGTCCGCGCGTCGCTCGCCGGTCCGCGCGGCGGGTCACCAGCAGTCCCACTGCCGGCGCGAGGACGGCGGTGAGCAGGGCCAGCAGACCGCATGCCCAACCAGCCCCTTGTCGTAGCTCCGGCAGGCCCATCGCATGCACGATCGCCGGTGTGCACAGGAGCAGAGGCGCAGAGGCCCACCACCATGAGAGCGCGGTGACAAGCCGATCCGCTCGTGCAGCTGTCTGTTCCGGAGGGTTGTCCGCGCCCGTAGAGGAACGGTACGGCCAACCTCAACAGGCTTGCACTCATTCCGTGATGGGGCTCGAGGAGAGATGGCGGGCAAACGCTGTGGTGGAAGTGGTTGCGCCGGTAGCGCCTGCCTGGCATGCCGGCCGGCTCCGCCTCCGCAGCGCACCACGCCCAGGTGATGTGGCGGACTACGAGAAACGGGTCTGCGTCCTGTGCTGAGACCCGAGAGGAGAAATGCGGGAGGCGAGTGCGTCGAGGACCGCGCCTGTGCATCCATCGCGGTGGGCAAGCACGATGAGGACGCTCACCGGTCATCTCCCGGGCAGCCGTCGGTTCGTGCCTGGCTCGCGCGATGATGACGAGCCAGGCACGCAGCGCCCGCCGAGCGGTCAGGCGATGTGGTTGTAGGAGCCGGTGCTGCCGAAGAAGACGGAGCTGCTTTCGCGCTTGCGGAACGGGGCGGCCGCGCTGCCGGTGCCCTGGTAGTAGTAGGCGGTTCCGTCTGTCGAGGTGGCGAAGAGGTCGGGGCGGCCGTCGCGGTTGCCGTCGCCGATGCCGGTCAGGTGGGTGTAGCCCTGCCAGCCGGCGCCGATCTTCACGCGAGTGGTGAACGTGCCGTCGCCTCGGCCCTGGTACAGCCACAGCACACCGGCCGTGTCGCGGGCCACCAGGTCGCCTGCCGCACCGCCGGCGATATTGCCCGTCGCCTGGATGCTGTTGAAGGTCTGCCAGCCGCTGAGGCCGATCTTCTTGCGGTCGGCGAAGGGCGCGGCGGTGTTGCCGGTTGCCCGGTGGAGCCACAGGGCTCCGGCGGTGTCGGTGGCCACGAGGTCGGGGCGGCCGTCGCCGGTGAGGTCGCTGCCTGCGGCGATGTGGCGGTAGCCCTGCCAGCCGCCGCCGATCTTCACGCGAGTGGTGAACGTGCCGTCGCCTCGGCCCTGGTACAGCCACAGCACACCGGCCGTGTCGCGGGCCACCAGGTCGCCTGCCGCACCGCCGGCGATATTGCCGGTGGCCTCGATGCTGTTGTAGATCTGCCAGCCGCCGCCGACGAGGCGGGTGCGGGTGGCGTTGAGGCGCCGCAGGTGGTCGGGGCTGGAGGCGGTGTCCTCGAGCCACAGCCGTCCGGCCTTGTCGCGGGCGAGCACGTCCGGGGAGCCGTTGTCGGTGAAGTCGTGGGGTGCCGGCTTTCGGTGGACGGTGAAGGTGCCGGTGACGGTCGCGGTGGGGCCGATCCCGTTGGTGGGCTTGGCCTCCACGGTCCAGGTGTAGGCGCCGTTGGGGGCGTTGACAGCTTTGCCGTTGTCGCTGAGCGTTCCGTCCCAGGTGTAGTCGATGCGCTCGGGGTGGGGGTTTTGGCCGTTGCCGGGAGAGAAGTGGCCGACGTCCGCGAGTCCGGTGCGGGTGTGGCGGATCGTGGCCGTGAAGGTGACGTTGAGCCGGGACAGGCGCCAGGACAGGGGCACTGCGCCGCGGTTCTCGTCGAGGTCGATCGTCGAGGGGACGGTGTGGCCGAGGACGGTGACCGCGGTCGGCACCCCGGTGCTCGCGACCTGGGTCACGGCCGGGGCGGCGTCCGTGCCCGGCGCGATGCGGTACAGGCCCTGACCGCCGGCCAGCGTGCCGCCCATGGCCAGCAGGCTGCCGTCCGGGGAGGGCACGATCGTGGACACCTGTTCCAGCAGCTTGCGCGGCACACCGCCGCCCACCGGCACGGCCGTGAGCGCCAGGCGTTCCTGCGGGTCGCCGTAGTGCAGCTCGCTGGCGCTCGCATAGGTGAGCCAGTTACCGGTCAGGTTCAGCACAGGCTGCCACAGGCCCGTGATCGTCTCCCGGCGAGGCGGGGTGCTGCTGCCCCGCTCGGCGACGTTGAGGACCATCGTGGAGCCGAAGGGTTGTGTTGCCTCGAACCACGCCACGTGGGTGCCGGACAGCGCCGCGTCCGGGCTCGGGGCGTGCGGGCCGGCGTCGAAGGTCCGCGTGACGGTGGCCGACGCGAGGTCGACGAGCGCCAGGTGCCAGCGCGTCTCCTCGAGCTCGCCGGTGCGATAGCTCAGCAGCACCGCGCCCGCGTCCGCTCCCTTGACCTGGATGTCCAGTGCGCCGCCGGGCAGCCCGGCCACAGGCCGGTCGGTGAGCGAGGTTCCGTCGTGGCGCACCAGGTGGGCGGTCTGTGCACCGGTGGCGGTGGTGGCGGACGCGATGATCGTGTCCCCCACGGCGCCGATGTAGCCGTGGGTGCGGCTCAGGGTGCGCAGGTCGATCGCCGACGCCGTGCCTGCGGCCATGTCGTACGCGGTGGCCGTGACATAGCCGGGGCCGTCTCCCTGGTTGAACGCGGGCGTGAACACCGTGTCGGACAGGGCGCCGTACCGCTCAGTCGTCTTCGGCTGCCCGCGCTCGGTCGCGAGGACTGTGCTGGAGCCGTCGGCGTAGCGGGTCCAGCGCACGTCCCCGTCCGTGTCCGAGGCGAGGAACCCCGTGGCGCCGGAACCGATGATTTCCGAGCCCGCCTCGATCTGCAGCCGCGCCGCGGTTGTGGTGTCCGCATCCTGAGCGGCTGCGTCGGAAGCCGTAGCCTCGGTGAACGGCAACGCCGCCGCCGGCATCGCGGAGGTCGCCGCGCAGACGGCGACCCCGATCGCGACCGCCGCGGTCATCCGCTGACGAGTCATGCGCGCATGCTTCACGTAAGAATGTCCCTCCCCTGGTACCCCGCTGGCCCACCGGCCCGCGGACGTCGACGCGCACCACGGCCTCCCCAGCCCTCGCATGCGTCGGATGATCGCGGATCGTAGCAATCGCAGGACTGTTGAGACGTGGTGGCCTGCGGACCGCCACAGCGCAACGGGTCACCGATCCGATGCCCTCGTCTCCTCTCCGACGCGCTCCCGGGCAGTCCCTCAGACGAGGCCCGTCCGTCATGCCTGGCGGATTGGGCCGACCCTGCCCGGTAACTCTTCGAAGTGATGGAGTTGTCGATGCTTTCAGGTACTTCCCCCTCTCTAACGCGGGTCTTTACGCGGGCGGAGTCCCGCTCCCCCGCGCACATCGCTGGGGCAGTTCGATGTCGTGCGGACGCGGGGATGCACTCCTCGAAGCCGATGCTGTTGTTGGCACCAGCGGTACCGCAGTGGGGCTTGCCGGTCAGTAGATGCGGCCCGCGTCGCGTTCCAGTCCGCTGTGGGCGGAGGTTCCTGCCGGCGAGGGCGACGCCGAAGCGTACGAGCCGTCAGGCCGAGGATCCGCTGTCGATGACCAGGTCGGCTCCGACCACAGCGCCGGCCGCAGGGGAGGCGAGATAGAGCACCGCGGCCGCCACTTCGCTGGCTTCCGCGACCCGGCCGAGCGGGTTCTGGGTCTTCACTCGCTCGGCACGGTCGGCCTCGGTCTCGCCGGGCAGCAGCGACATGGGAGCGGCGGAGGCGCCGGGGCTGACGGCGTTGATGCGGATGCCCTGGTGGATGTGGTCGAGCGCGGCAGCGCGGGTCAGCGCGGAGACCGCTGCCTTCGAGGTGATGTACGCGGCGAGGTTCGGGATGCGGAGGTGGGCGCCCAGGTTGGAGGAGATGTTGACGATGGAGCCGCCACCGTTTGCCTTCATGTGCGCGATCTCGTGCTTCATGGCCAACCAGACGCCGGTGACGTTCGTGCGCAGCACCGCGTCCCAGTCGTCCTCGCTCAGGTCGCCGACGGGTACGGTGCCGCGGAGTATTCCGGCGTTGTTGACTGCGATGTCCAGTCCACCGAAGCGGGTGACGCTCTGGCGTACGAGGTTCTGGAGCTGGCCGGATTCGGTGACATCGGCGGTGACGGCGGTGGCCGTGCCGCCGGCGGCCTCGATGAGACCGACCGTCTCGTTCAGGGATGGCGCGGTGCGTCCCGCGGCGACGACGGATGCGCCCTCGGTGGCGAAGGCGAGTGCGATGGCGCGGCCGAGGCCGGAGCCTGCGCCGGTGACGAGGACGGTCTTCCCGGTGAAGCGGTTCATTGCGGTGTGCTCCCTTGAGTGATGGATGACCTGGTGCGGTGGTTCGGAAGGGCGACGGCGTCGAGAGCGGTTCCTGTTGCGGCCAGGGAGGAGGCGTCGCAGCCGAGTGTGAGCGGGATCGCGAGCCGGAGGCTCGGGCCGCATTCCATCGCGGTGTTGACCACGTCTGCAGCGTGGCCTCCGGGCGGCGATCCTGACGGCCGCACCTCCCCCAGTATTGGACCGATCGGTTCATTATTCGGGCATGCGGAGAACAGCCCGGCGCACGCGGGGAACGCCTGTCAGTCCAGCAGGGCCAGGGCCTGCTCCGCCGCGTCCCGCACCCGGGCGGGATCGTCGGACGCCTTGCCGACGATCCGCACCCCCTGCAGGAGCACGAGCAGCATGCGGGCCAGCGCGCGCGGGTCACGGCCTTCGGCCAACTCGCCCTGGGCCTGAGCCCGCACGAGCGCGGAGTGCAGCAGGGTCTCGATGTGCTCCCAGCTGCTCTCGACCCGGCGGGCAGCCGCGGGGTCGTGCGGCGCCAGTTCTGCCGCGGTGTTGGTGACGAAACAGCCGCTCAGCCGACCTTCGGGCGAGACGGCCTCCGCGGCGAAGCGGCGCACGACCGCCCGTACCGCAGGCAGTGCGGGACCCGGCTGGGACAACTCGGCCAGGAGAACCGGGTCACGCGTCCCGGTGTACCGGTCCATGGCTTTCAGATACAGCTGATGCTTGTTGCCGAAGGTCGCGTAGATGCTGGCGCGACCGATGCCGAGGTGCGCGACCAGATCCGTCATCGACGTCGCTTCGTAGCCGCGCCGCCAGAACAGCTCAAGGGCCGACTGCAGCACGGCGTCCGGATCGAATTCCTTGGTCCTGGCCACGCGGAAGACCATAGGCGAATCGAGAACGATCGGTCAAATAAGGTGTGCCGCGGCAGGCTTGGGCGCTTCGCGCGACCCGCTCCCCCGCACTTCCCGGGCGGGAGCGGCCGGTCTGTGCCACCGCTGTCGGGCATGACCCGGTGGGGCGTGGGACCAGATGTCCCAGAGCTGGCGTGCGGAGGCGGTCCGGCTCACGAACCCCTCGAAGTTCCTGCCTTACTGAAGTACAGCCAGAGCAGCCTGAGCAGCGACGCTGGTGTCCCGCGTGAGTACGGATTCCAAGTGGTCGCGGTACCTGCCGCCGGTCTGCCGTGTCTTCCACGATGGCCGGTCAGGGGCCCGCCCCGGTCAGGCCGGCCGGCTCAGCGACGGCAAGCGGCCCAAGGAGGAGGGGCTGGGGCGCTTGGACCGGGTCGTCGAGGAGGTGGTGGAGCCGGGCGGTCAGCGGGCGCCCGGCAGGCCCGAGCGCCCCCGCCACGTCGTGAACAGCCCCACACCGACACCCGTAACGGCGGCGAACGCCTCCGGGCCGGTGGCGGCGTACACGAACGCAGCGAGGCCGATCAGGCACAGCAGGGCGATCAGTTCGAGAAGGCTGCTTGCGGGGGTCTTCTTGTCGCTCTGGAACTTCGTCATGCTCTCATTGCAGTCGCCGGCCCCCTCAGGGTGTGTTCGGCGCGAACGAACCCGCAGATCACCGGATGTACGGAGCCCTGCGGTGGAGTTCGGACAAGTTCGGCGCCATTCGGCCTGCGGCCCGTAGCCTGGGAGGGTGACGACGGGGGACGACGAACTCGCCGGTGGGCTGGCCGCGCTGGCCCGTGATCTGGCCATCCTGCGCATCGAGAACGGCAATCCGTCCCTGCGCACGATAGAACGCGAGGCGCCTGCGAACCGCCCCCTCTCCCCCTCTGCGGTGAGCGAGGTGCTCAACGGCAAGAGGCTGCCTCGTATCGACTTCCTCATGGCCTTGGTGCACACCTTGATCACTCACGGGAGCGGGGGACGCCCGCCGCAGCGGCGGGACCCCCGGCTGGACGCCTGGCGGGTCCGCTGGCGCGAACTGCAGTTGCTGCAGGCCACGCACCGCCTGTCGCTGCCTCCTGCTGCCCCGACCGGGCCGGCGGGCGCCCTTGCGGAGCCTGCGGCCGAAGACGGTACGGCGGACACCTCGCCACCGGCGGACGACGCCTCCGCGGAGAAGACGCCCCGGCCCGCCGTGCCCGTGAGCGGCACGGATCATCCCGTCGCGCTGCGGCACGACGAAGTGCGGGTGTTCGTAGCGATGCCGGGCTCCACCATGGGCGACACCGCCGGCTGGTCGAGCATTCCGGAGATCCGACGGCGCCTCCTCGAGCCCGTCGCCACACGCATCGGCGAGATCCTGGGCCGGCCGGCGACGCTCGTCGTGGAGAAGGAGAAGACGGCCACGGGGGCGGTCCATCGTTCCATGTTCGCCGAGGCCTTGGACGCCGACGTGTACATCGCCGATCTGACCGGTGGCAATGCCAACGTCTACCTCGAGCTGGGGGTCCGCTGGGCACTGCGCGACGGCGTCACCGTGCCGATCAGCCAGGACGTCGGCGACGTGCGCTTCAACGCCTCGTCCAGCCGGGTGATCCCGTACGGGCCCATGCCCGACCAACTCGCCGACGCCATCCGCCGGATCGCGGATGCGGCCGCGAGCGGTCTTCGCGACCCGAGGCGCGTGGACAGCCCGGTCCGCGACGGTGCCGATCTCGTCGTCGTCGAGCGGGCCGAACTCGAAGGGCTGCGTCACGAGATCCGAGGGCTGCGCGAGGCGCAGGCCGAGGATCTCGTCGAGGCGGCCCTGCGGAGCTCGTCGAAGGCACGGCGGATCGAACTCCTCCGGCTGGCCGTCGCACGCAATCCCGCGAGTTGGCGTGGCTACTTCGAGCTCGGCGTCGCGCTGCGCACCGACGGCTGGTACGACGAGGCCGAGGATCGGCTGCGGACGGCCGTGACCCTCAAGGAGGACTTCGCACCCGCCTGGCGCGAGATCGGCCTCACGCTGAGCAAGGGCGGAGCCCCCGGTGACGACGGCCCCCGGTACGAGGCCGCGACGCAGGCCTTCGACCGCGCTCTCGCCCTCGATGGCGACGACCCGGAGACCTGGGCCAACCTGGGAGGCCTCCACCGCAGGCGGGCCCGCACGTCGGACGTTTTCGACGAGACGGCGCTCGAGAAGGCGTTGGTCTGCTACCGCAAAGCGAGCAGGCTCAGCGGGAACAGCACCTACCCGTTGATGAACACCGCCCGGGTGCAACTCCTGCTGTCCGCCGTGCGCCACGAAGACCTCACGCCCGTCGTCGAGCGCCTTCGCCAGCTGCACCATCTCGCCCTGTTCGCCGTGCACGATTCCGAGGGGCGGGACCCGTGGGCCCTGTTCGACCTCGCCGACACACTGCTGCTCACCGGGCGCGGGGACGAGGGGCTCACCGAGCTCGACAAGGCGATCGCGCGGCTCGGCCCCACGGAGCGGGACGTCGCGATCGCGTCCGTGGCCGAGCCGTTCCGCGACCTCCTGCGGGTGGCGGACCGGCTGCCGGCCGGGACCGCGGACGCCGTGCGCAGCGCGCTGGCGGTGTGCGCGGCTGCGGCGACGCCCTCAGCCGGACCGTAGCCCGCCCAGGCCGTCGGTGCGGCACGTCTGCTCGCGATAACCCTGGGCAGACCCGCGATGCGGGCGCCAACCCGTTCCTCGTCGAGAACAGCACCGGTTCGTGGCTGCCAGACGTGTGGAGCGTCCTGCGGCAGCGGGGGAACCGGCAACGGTGGAGCAGGCGGCAGTCCCTCCGGGTGGCATCGGGTGGCACACACCCGGCGTCGACGGGGACGGCGCGATCAGCGCCGGCCTGGTGCTACCCGCTGGCGGAACAGGAGATCAGTTCTGGGGTGGCCAGGTACCGGCGAGCAGACGTTCGGCCTCCGTGACGATCTCTTGCTCCTGTTTTTTCCGCTCGGCCGTGCCGCATTCGTTGTACGCATCGACCTTGTCGACAAGAGGTCGAAGAGCCTGGGGCCGGGCCAATACGCTCCAGCCCTCGTAGGTGATCACGTCACCGCCGGCTCCGGGGGCCATGCTCCCGTTCACGATCAGCCGGAGCCACCACCGCACGAGCTCCCAGCGTGCCGCCTCCCAGGGGACAGCGGTGTCATCGTTGGGAAGCGCCTCGGGCAGAGCAAGTTCGGCCAGTACCTGGGCGAAGAGCGCATCGGCGCTCTCGTGCTCTGTGCGTGACAGGCCGGCGAGCAGCGGAAGTGAGTCCGTTTCGACACCGAGGACCAAGGCGGTAAGCCCTGCTTCGATCAGTTGATGCGGGTGGTGGCGTCGGCCGATGGTGCGCTCAAGGGCCAGCATCCGCAGGTACTCGATCGCCTCCTGCGCGTTGAGGGCGTAAGGGGTGTGCGGTGTGGGCGCATTAACGTCGATGCCGGGGCCGCCGTTGACGAAGTAGGACCAGAAACCGACCGTCGCGTGGGCCGGGAGGCTGCTCGCCCGGCCGGTGAACTCGTAATGTATGTAGTCGGAGAGGTCGTTGCCGTAGAAGATGATGTCGGTCTGGTGGACGGACATCACCGGGTGCCCCGATTGGCCTGCTGTGCCGGGCAGGTAGCGGTGGCTGTAGATGGGGACCAGTTGCGGTACGGTCGCCAGCTCGGACCGTGCGACGTGCACCGCCTCGGATGTCCCTGAAGGCCTCGGGTTCCAGGCGGGATGCCAGAAGCCGTTGTGCTCGACGTCGAAGAGCACACCCTCGACCGGTCGGGAGAGCCACTCGGCCAGATCCTCGGGGTCGCCGTTGCGCCAGTCCGGCCAGCTTCGTGACCCGAGTGGGAGTCCGGCGGTGAGGAAGGCCCTGTGGTCCGCCGAGAAGGTGAAGCCGTACCGTGCCTCGACCGCGTGGAATTCCTGGTCGCTGAGGCCCGGCCCGATCTCGGCTTGGAGCATGCGCTGAAGGTTCCTGGCGGCTTCCGGGGTCAGTGGTGGGGGCGACTGCGCGGTCATGGCGGGAGCATAGTGACCGGCAACAGGACTCTGAGGAGCCTGGGGGCCCGTGCCACTCCCATGATCGTCTCGCAGGCGATGGCGTGCGCCCATGACGGGGCGGGGAGCGACATATCGGATGGTGGATGAGGAGAGAATTGAGGCTGCCGACGAGCTTCGATACCGAGGCCTTCGGCGGGTAGTGGACAAGTGGGTGCACGTGGTCGCGCTCGCCGTTGAACTCGACCAGCTCGGTCTCGAAGTCCTCGCAGACCTTCCGCATGATGTCCTCGCAGCGCGTCAGCATCTCGTCGGTGAAGATGTGACGCCGGTACTTGGGCGTGAAGACCGGGTGCGTATGCAGGGTGTGGGCGACCGTACGACCCCTGCGCATGCTGGGGTTTGTTTCCCATCGTGGTGACATGGGTCAACGCTACGATTGTGGGTGTGAAGATCGTGACGCAGGTCAAGCTCACGCCGTCGCCCGAGGTGGCCGCCGTGCTTGAGTCGACCCTGCACACGGTTAACGAGCACGCCAACCGCGTCTCCGCCCTCGCGTTCGAGCGGCGCGTATTTCGTAACTACGATCTGCGGAAGATCGCGTACGCGGACGTCCGTGAGGCCGGTATCGGCTCGCAGGCCGCGCAGCACCTGATCAAGAAGGTTGCGGACGGCTACGCCACGTTGAGGGCCAACCTCAGGGCCGGGAATTACGGAAAGCCGGGCTCCAAGCGCCGGGTCACAGTCGAGTCCAAGCCGATCACCTTCCGCCCGGAGGCGGCCCAGCCGTACGATCAGCGGAACATGTCCTTCGACCTGGACGCACAGACCGTGTCCCTGTGGACCGTGTCCGGCCGGATCAAGAACATTCCCTTCGCCTGCTCTGCCGAAGCTCTCAAGAACCTCGCGGGCAAGCGCGGTGAGGCTGACCTGCTGCGGCGTGAAGGCGTCTGGTTCCTGGTCGTCACCCTGGACGTGCCCGAGGCCGCACAGTACGAGCCCGACGGGTTCATCGGCGTCGACCTCGGCATCGAGAACATCGCCACCACGTCCACCGGCTATCTCGCCGCCGGCCGGAAACTGAACCGGTACCGCAAGCGGCAGCTCGACCTGCGCAGGAAGCTGCAGGCCAAAGGGACCAAGTCTGCCAAGCGCCTGCTCAAGAAGCGTTCCCGCAAGGAATCCCGCCGCACGCGGGACATCAACCACTGCATCTCCAAGACGATCGTGACCGAGGCCAAGCGCACCGGACGCGGCATAGCCCTCGAAGACCTCACGGGCATCCGCGCACGGGTACGGCATCGCAA
>NZ_JAFEJA010000005.1 GCF_016919245.1 Streptomyces zhihengii
ATCCCGCCGGCCGAGGCCCGGCAGATGGACCCGCAGCAGCGGATCGCCCTGGAGGTGGCGTACGCGGCGGTCGAGGACGCGCGGCGTTCCACGGAGAGCCTCGCGGGCACGCGCACCGGCGTCTTCATGGGCGCGATGTGGCAGGAGTACCCGCTGTTCACGCAGGGCGCCGCCGAGGCGATCCATGCCCACTCGGCCATCGGCTGGGACAACTCGGTGATCGGGTCCCGCATCGCCTACGCGCTGGGGCTGCGCGGCCCCGCGATGGGCGTGGCGACCGCGTCGAGTTCCTCCCTGGTCGCGGTGCACCTCGCCGTGCAGAGCCTGCGCTCCGGCGAGTCGGACTTCGCCCTCGCCGGCGGCGTCAACCTGATGCTGCATCCGAACACCTCGGTGGCCCTGACGAAACTCGGCACGCAGAGCCCTGCCGGCCTGAGCCGGGCCTTCGACGGCGAGGGCGACGGCTACGCCCGGGGCGAGGGCTGCGCGGTGGTCGTGCTGCGCCGGCTGTCCGACGCGCTCGCCGACGGCGACCGCGTCTACGCGCTGGTGCACGGCAGCGCCGTCAACAACGACGGCGCGACGGACGGGCTGACCGCTCCCGGCCACGAGGCGCAGACGCAGGTGCTGCGGTCGGCGTGGGAGAACGCCGGCGTCGCACCGAGTGCCGTCGCGTACGTCGAGGCGCACGGCACGGGCACGCCCCTGGGCGACGTGACGGAGGCGGGCGCGCTCGGCACCGTGTTCGGGCCCGGCCGGCCCGCGCCGCTGCGCATCGGCTCGGCGAAGACGAACTTCGGCCATCTCGAACCGGCCGCCGGTGTGCTCGGGCTCGTCAAGGCCGCGCTGGCGGTGCACCACGGCGTCATTCCGCCGAGCCTGCACTTCCGCACACCGAACCCGCGCATCGACTTCTGCGCCGAACGGCTGGAAGTGGTCACCGAGGCGGCCGCGTGGCCGGACGGGCCCAGGTTCGCGGGGGTCAGCAGCTTCGGATACGGCGGCACCAACGCGCATGTCGCCCTCGGCGAGGCGCCCGGGGGCGCGCCGGCACCGGCCGCACCGGACGCGGGCGGCCCGGTCTGCCTGGCGGTGTCCGGCACGAGCCCGCACGCGCTGGCGCGCAACGCGGCACGGCTGGCTGACCACCTCGGGCGGTCGCCGGGGGCGAGGCTGTCCGACGTCGCCTACTCCCTGGCGACGACCCGCACCCAGCACCCCGCGCGCGGCGTGGTGATCGCCGGGACGACGGACGAGGCGGTGGCCGGTCTGCGGGCGCTCGCCGCGGACGAGAGCCACGACGCGGTGGTGACGGGCACGGCCGCCGGCCGCGGCCGCGTCGCGTTCGTCTTCCCCGGCCAGGGCGCCCAGTGGTGGGGGATGGGCGGGGAGTTGTGGGAGCAGAACGCGGCGTTCCGCGAGGCGGTGACGGCCTGCGACGAGGCCCTCGCCCCGTACACCGGGTTCTCGGTCGCCGCGATCGTGCGCGGACAGGACGGTCTCGCGCCGCCGTTCACCCGCACGGACGTGGTGCAGCCCGCGCTGTTCGCGATGTACGTCGGCATCGCCGCGATGTGGCGCGCCTGGGGCGTCGAGCCCTCGGCCGTCGTCGGCCACAGCCAGGGCGAGGTGGCCGCGGCGGTCGTCAGCGGGGCGCTGAGCCTGGCGGACGGCGCCCGTGTCGTGGCGCTGCGCGCCCGGGCCGTGCACGAGCACGCGCCGGCCGGGGCGATGGGACTCGTGGAGCGCCCGGTGGGCGACGTCGTCGAGGAGCTGGCGGCACACGGCGAGGCGCTGTCGGTCGCGGTGGTGAACACCGCGCGCTCGACCGTCGTGGCCGGAGACGCCGATGCGGTGGACCGCTTCCTCGCCCGGATGGAGGCCACCGGCGCGTACTGCCAGCGCGTGGACGTGGACTACGCCTCGCACAGCCCGCACATGGACGCGCTGCTGCCCGCGCTGCGCGAGCAGCTCACCGGCCTCGCCCCCGCGGAGCCGGGGATCGCCTTCTACTCGAGCGTGACGGGGGAGCGGGCCGCCGGGCCGGAGCTGGACGCGGACTACTGGTGCCGCAACCTGCGCGAGCCGGTGCGCTTCGACCGCGCGCTGGAACGCCTGCGGGCGGACGGGTTCGGGATCTTCGTCGAGGCCAGTCCGCATCCGGTGCTGCAGATAGCGCTGGCGCAGGGAACCGAAGCCGACGGGGCGGCCGTCGTGGCGGGCAGCCTGCGCCGCGGTCGCGGCGGGACGGCACAGGCCCTGCGGGCGCTGGCGGAGCTGCACACCCAGGGCGTCCCGATCCCGTGGCGGCGCCTGTTCGCGGCCTCGGACGCGCGCAGGGCGGACCTTCCCGCGTACGCGTTCGAACACCGCGGCTACTGGCTGGACGAACACGACGACGCGATCCCGCCCGCCGGCAGCGCCTCGTGGCACCAGGACGTGATGGCACTGCCCGGACCCGAGCGGCTCGGGTCCCTGGTCGCGCTCGTCACCGAGGAGGCCGCCGCCCTGCTCGGCCGGCCCGCGGACGGCGTGCGCCCCGACCTGACACTGCGCGAGCAGGGTTTCGACTCCCTCACGGTGGTCGAGCTGCGCAACCGGCTCAGCGCACGGACACGGGTCCCGCTGCCCACCGTGCTCGCCTTCGACTACCCCACACCGCAGGCGATCGCGGCGCTGCTGCTGACGCACGCCGGTGCGCGGTCCGAGGCCCCGCAGGCCACGGCGTCGCCCGCCGTCGCCGCGGCGCCCCCGCGGCCCGACGACGACGATCCCGTTGTGATCGTGTCCATGGCCTGCCGGCTTCCGGACGGGATCGACACGCCCGAGGCGTTCTGGGACCTGCTCGCCGACGGCCGCGAGACCTCCTCCCCGTTCCCGCGGCGCTGGGACGGGTGGGACCTCGGCACGATCGAGGAGGCGGAACACGCCGCCACCGGCCGGCGCTACCAGCGCAAGGGCGGCTTCGTACGCGATGTCGAGGACTTCGACGCGGCGTTCTTCGGGCTCAGCCCTCGTGAGGCGCTGTCCCTGGACCCGCAGCAGCGGCTCGTCCTGGAAGTCGTGTGGGAGGCCATCGAGCGGGCCAATCTGCGCACCGCGTCCCTCGAAGGCAGCAACACCGGCGTCTACCTCGGCGCGATGAGCTCGGACTACGACGTCGCCCGGCGCTGGGACGTCGGCAGCAGCGACGGCTACAAGATCACCGGCAACGGGTCGAGCCTGATCTCCGGGCGGGTGGCCTACACCCTCGGCCTGTCGGGGCCGGCGCTCACCGTCGACACCGCGTGCAGCTCGTCGCTCGTGGCCCTGCGCCTGGCGTGCGAGGCGCTGCGCAGCGGCGAATGCGATCTGGCGCTCGCCGGCGGAGTGACCGTGATGAGCACCCCGCAGATCTTCGTCGAGTTCAGCCGCCTGGGCGGGCTCGCCGCCGACGGCCGCTGCAAGAGCTTCGCCGACGACGCCGACGGGACGAGCTGGGCGGAAGGCTGCGGCGTCCTGCTGCTCAAGCGGCTCTCGGACGCGAGGCGCGACGGTGACCGGGTGCTGGCCGTCGTGCGGGGCACCGCCGTGAACCAGGACGGCCGCAGCCAGGGGCTCACCGCGCCGAACGGCCTCGCGCAGCAGCGCGTGCTGCGCGGCGCCCTGGCCGACGGGGGACTGGCCCCGGCCGACATCGACGTTGTCGAAGCGCACGCCACGGGCACCGTGCTCGGCGATCCCATCGAGGCCGGCGCCCTCGCCGCGGTGTTCTCGGGCCGCGTGCGGCCCCTCCACCTGGGATCGGCCAAGTCCAACATCGGCCACGCCCAGGCGGCCTCCGGTGTCATCGGCGTCATCAAGATGGTGATGGCGCTCCGGCACGAGTGGCTGCCGCACACGCTCCACGTCCGGACGCCGAACACCCGGATCGACTGGACCGGCGGCGAACTGGAGCTGCTGCGGGAGCCGAGGCGGTGGCCGCGGACACGCCGGGTGCGCCGCGCCGGCGTCAGCTCGTTCGGCATCAGCGGCACGAACGCGCACGTCATCGTCGAAGAGGCACCCCAGACCGCCGACGCGGACCGGCCCGACGACGGTCCCGTCCTCCCGCTGGTGGTCTCGGGCACCGACGCGGCCGCCCTGCGGGCACAGGCCGGGCACTGGGCCCAGTGGCTCGACGCGCGCCCCGCCGCGGCGATGCGGGACATCGCCTACACCTCCGCCGTCGGCCGCACGCACTTCGAGACGCGCGCCGTGGTCTTCGCGGACAGCGCCGGGGATGCCGCCGAAGCCCTGCGGGCGGTCCGGCCCGGCTCCGGCGCGGCACCGGGGGAGATCGCCTTCGTCTTCGGCGGCCGGGCCGCGCAGCCGCCGGGAACGGACGGCCGACTGCTGGAGCAGAACGCGGTGTTCCGCGACACCGTGGCCGAGTGCGACGCGGTCCTGGCGCCGCTGACCGGCTGGTCCGTGCTGAAGGTGCTGCGCGGCGAGGAGGACGTGCACGGCCCCGACGCACTGCCGTGCACGCTGTTCGCGACCTACCTCGGACTCGCGGCCCTGTGGCAGAGCTGGGGTGTGGAGCCGGCGGCGGTGGTGGGCGACGCGCACGGCGAGGTCGCCGCCGCCGTGGTGAGCGGCGCGCTGAGCCTGGAGGACGGCGCCCGCGTCGTCGCCCATCGTGCTCGCGCGAGCTCGGGTGACGCGGCCGGCGGTGCGATGCCGGGGATCGTCCCCGCAGTTGCGTCCGTACCCTTCCGTTCGCGCCTGACGGGCGAGGCCGTACCGGGGACCGAACTCGGCGGCGACTACTGGCTGCGCGGCCTGCCGGAACCGGAGCCGATGAGGCTCGACCGCGCGCTGGAACGGCTGCGCGGCGAGGGCTTCGGCGTGTTCCTCGATGTCGGCATGCCCTCCGCGGCAGGCGGCGTGGGCCCGCTGTGGCGAGAGGCCGCCACGCTGTTCGAGCAGGGCGTCCCGCTGGACTGGGAGCGAGCCCTCGGGTCCTGTGGCGCCGCCAAGGCCGACGTCCCGACGTACGCCTTCCAGCGCCGCCGGTTCTGGCTCGACGGGCTTTTGGCCGGGCCCGCCGCGGTGACGGCACGTCAGCCCGCGTCCGGCCATCCGTGGTTCGAGGCGACCACGACGCTCGCCGGCGCCGGCGGTCACCTGTTCACCGGCCGGCTGTCGCCCGACGGCTTCCCGTGGCTGGCCGACCATGTCGTCGGCGGGCAGGTCTACGTGCCGGGCGCGGGCCTGATCGACGCCGCGCTGTTCGCCGCCCGGAGCGCGGGTGCCGACGCGCTGGCGGACCTGACGCTGCTGGAGCCGGTCGTCCTCCCGCCGGGCCGCGCGCTGCGGATCCAGGCCACCGTCGGCGATCCGGACGCGCACGGACGACGGCCCTTCGCGTTCCACAGCCAGCCCGAGGACACGGACGAGCCGCGGATCTGGCAGCAGCATGTGACGGGTGAGTGCGTGACCCGCGGCGGCGCCGCTGCCACGGTGCCGCCGGACCTCGCCGAGTGGCCGGTGCCCGGCGCCCGGCCGCTGGACGTCGAAGCCTTCTACGGACGCGCCCTCGCGAACGGGCTCGACTACGGCCCCGCCTTCCGGGGACTGCGCGAACTCGCCTGCCGCGACGGCGTCCACTACTACGGGCGCGTCCGGCTTCCGCAGGCGCTGGATCCGGCCGGCCACGGCCTGCACCCGTCGCTGTTCGACGCGGCACTGCAGGTCGTCGTCGCCGGTCTGATGGAGGCGGGTGCGGCTCCCGGGCCGCTGGTCCCCTTCATCTGGTCGGACGTCGAGCTGTTCCGTGCCGCGGGCAGGGAACTGATCGTGCGGGTGTCGTTCGAAGCCGCAGCGGACGGCGGGCCCGCGCCGGCCACCGTATGGCTGGCCGACCCGGCAGGCCACCCGGTGGCCCGGATCGGCAGGCTGAAGTTCCAGCCCGGCAGACGCCGCGGACACCCGTTCGCCGAGCACCTCTACCGCGTCGGCTTCGCCCACGTCCACCCCGAAGCCGAAGCCGAAGCCGCCGCCCCCGAAGGCACCCTCGTGGTCGGCGACCCGGAGGTCGGCACGGGCCTCGGCGCCGACGTCGTACCCGACCTGGACGCCCTCGTGAAGCGGCTCGACGGCCCGGCGGAGCGGCCTCGGCGACTGCTGTTCGCGCTGCCCGGCTGCGCGTCCGCTCCGTGGCACGAACCGGAACGCAGCGCCACCGAGGTGCTGCGGACACTTCAGGTGTGCTTGGGCGAACCCCGGCTCCACGACGCGGAGTTCGTCTGGATCACCCGCGACGCGGTGTCGTCGAGCCCGGACGACCAGGTCGGGAACTGGGCCCACGCCGCGGTGTGGGGCATGGTGCGCACCGCCCGCACGGAGCAGCCCGAACGCGTCCTGCGCCTGGTCGACCTCGGTCCCGGCACCCCGGACTTCCCGCTCCTGGCGCGCGTGATCGCGAGCGGCGGCGAGCCGGAGTACGTGCTGCGCGGCGAGAGGGCCCATGTGCCGCGGGCACGGCCGACGGTCGAGGAGGTCGACGCGCTCGTCCTGCCGCACCAGGGCGCTTGGCACGTGCGCCGGCGGGACGACGAGCGGCCGGAGGTCGTCGCCGCCGCGCACGACGAGGGCGCGCCGGAGCCGGTCGCGCCCGGCGAGGTCCGCGTCGAGGTGCGCGCCGCAGGGATCGGCCCGGGGCACGCGGAGGTCCTGGGGTTCGCGGGGATCGCCACGGACGTCGGCAGCGGCGTCACCTCGGTGCGCGCGGGTGACCGGGTCATGGGCCGCGCGCACGGCGCGCTCGGCAATCGGATCCGCGTCGACGGCGCCACCCTCCAGCCCGTGCCCGCGACCCTCACCTTCGCACAGGCGGCCGCCGCTCCGTCCGCCCCCGAGACGCGGCAGGCGGCCGCCGCTCCGTCCGCCCCCGAGACACGGCAGGACGCCGCCGATCCCTCCCCGCCCGATCAGCGGCAGGACACCACCGATCCGTCCCCGCCCGAGACACGGCACGACAAGGGGACGTTCACCGCCTTCGACGTACGCGACGCGCCCCACGCCCTGCGCCACGCACGGCAGAACGCCGCGCACCCGACCGTGCTGACCCTGCCACGCGCCCTCGACCCGGACGGCACCGTGCTGATCACCGGCGGTCTCGGCGAGCTCGGCAGCGCGCTCGCCGCACACCTGGTCCGCGCACACGGAGTGCGGCGGCTCGTGCTGCTGTCGCGGCGCGGCGGCAACGCCCCCGACGCCGGCTCGTCCGTGCGGGACCTCGAAGCCGCGGGCGCCGAGCGGGTGGACCTGGTCGCGGGCGACGTCGCGGACCGGGCCGCGGTGGCCGCGGCACTGGAAGGGATCGACCCGGGCCATCCCCTCACGGCCGTGTTCCACCTCGCCGGCGTGCTCGACGACGGCCTGGTGGAGGGCTTCACCCCGGAGCGGCTGCACCGGGTGATGACCCCCAAGGTCCAGGGCGCGCGCCTGCTGGACGAGTTGACCGAGCGGCTGGACCTGGCCGCGTTCGTCCTCTTCTCCTCGGCGGCCGGAACGCTGGGCACCGCGGGGCAGAGCGGGTACGCCGCGGCGAACGCGGCGCTGGACGCCCTGGCGGCGAACCGGCGCAAGCGGGGTCTGCCAGGACTCAGCCTCGCCTTCGGGCTCTGGGAACAGGCCGGAGTGGGCATGACCGCCCACCTCGGCAAGGCCGAGCTGGGACGCCTGCGGCGCCAGGGGATCGGCGCCCTGACCCTGGCCGAGGGCATGAACACCCTGGACGCCGCACTCGCGCGGCCCGAGGCCCAGCTGATGCCCGTGCGCCTGGAACTGGCATCACTGCGACACGCGCTCGGCGACGCGCCGGCGCCTCCCCTGCTGCGCGACATGCTGCGGCGCACCGCCGAAGAGAGCCCGGCCGGAGCGTCCCGGACCGCCCAGTCGCTCGATGCGCGGATGGCGGACGCCTCCGAAGCCGAACGGCCGGCCCTGCTGCTGGACCTCGTCCGCAGCGAAGCCGCCGACGTGCTCGGACTGCCCGGACCCGACAGCGTGCCGGCCGACAGGGCACTGCGCTCCCTCGGGCTCGACTCGCTCACCATGGTCCAGTTGCGCAAGCGCCTCGCCAAGCGGCTGAACACCGCACTGCCCGCCACCCTGGTGTTCGACTACCCGACCGCCGAAGCCATCGTCGGGCTCCTGCTCCACGACGCCACCACCCCGAACACCGTGAAAGGGAACGAGAAGTGAAGACAGAGGCCCTGTTCATCGCGGGTACCGCGACCTGCCTGCCCCCGGCGACCAAGGTCGAAGAGGCCGTCGCCGACGGCCGGTTCGACGCCCAGGACGCCGAGGACACGCAGCTCGCATCGGTCTGCGAGGCCACCGGCGAGGCTCCGCCCGAGATGGCGGTCGCCGCCGCCAGGGACGCCCTGGCACGCTCCGGCCACCGGGCCGAGGACATCGCGCTGCTGCTGCACGCCTGCGTCTACTTCCAGGGCCTCGAGCTCTACCCGACGGCCTCCTACATCCACCGCGAAGTACTCGGGGACCACTCCGCGCTCGCCTTCGAGATCAAGAACGCCTCCAACGGCTGCATGACCGCGCTGGACATCGCGGCGCGCTCCCTCACCGCCACCGGCGACGTGGCGGCCCTGGTGACCACCGCCGACAAGGTCGGCCCACCGGTGATCGACCGCTGGAACAGCGACATCGGCATCGTCCCGGGCGACGGCGCGTCGGCGATGGTCCTCAGCAGGAGGTCCGGGTTCGCCCAGGTGCTGAGCACCTCCACGGTGTCCGATCCGACCCTTGAGCGCCTGCACCGCGGCGACGCGCCCTTCACCCCGCACCACGACCCCACGCTCCCCATCGACCTGCGTCTGCGCAAACTGCAGTACCTGGGAGACGTGGAACTCGACGAGTTCACCCGCCGGTTCCGGGCCGGCCTCAGCGACTGCGTCGACCGGGCCCTGCACGACGCGGACATCCGGCTGGGCGACGTCGCCCGGTTCGTCGTCCCGCACTTCGGACGCATCGTGCTGCAGCGCGAGGTCCTCGCCGCACTCGACATCGACCTCGACCTCACGACCTGGTCCTTCGGCCGCACCGTCGGCCACCTCGGCGCGGGCGACCAGATCGCCGGACTCGACCACCTCGTGCAGGAGCGCGCCGTAGGTCCCGGCGACCTCTGCATGCTGCTCGGCGTCGGCGCCGGCTTCACCTGGACGTGCGCCGTGGTCCGGATCACCGAACTCCCCGCGTGGCCCGCGCCGACGGCCGGATCCCACCTCGAGGGCGGGCGGATCTGATGCGCTGCTACGTGTTCCCGGGACAGGGCACCCAGAAGAAGGGCATGGGACGCAGCCTCTTCGCACGGTTCCCCGACCTCCTCCGCCGCGCCGACCAGGTGCTCGGCTACCCGGTCGAAGAACTCTGCCGGGACAACCCGGACCGGCGGCTGTCCGAGACCGCGTACGCGCAGCCCGCGATCTACGTCGTCAACGCGCTGCACTGGTCGGCGGCGCAGGAGGACCTGCCACCCGCCGACTTCCTCGCGGGCCACAGCCTCGGCGAGTACAGCGCACTGTTCGCGGCCGGCGCCTTCGACTTCGAAACCGGCCTCACCCTGGTGCAGCGCCGGGCGGAACTGATGGGCCAGATCAGCGGCGGCGGGATGGCCGCGGTCGTCGGTCTCCCCGAGCAGGTCGTCGAGGAGATACTGAAGCGCCACGACGCCGCCGGCGTCGTCATCGCCAACTACAACGCGCCCGAGCAGGTCGTGCTCTCCGGCAGCCACCAGGAACTGGCCCGGATCAAGCCGTTCTTCGAGAAGGCGGAGGGTGTCCGGGGCTTCATCCCCGTCCGGGTCAGCGGCCCCTTCCACTCGCCGGCGATGGCCCCGGCCGCCGCCCGCTTCCGCGACCTGCTGGCCTCGGTCGACCTGGCCGCACTGCGGACCCCGGTCGTCTCCAACGTCACCGGCCGCCCGTTCGGCCCCGACGCCCAGGACATCCGCGACCTGCTCGCCGACCAGATCGCCCAGCCCGTCCGCTGGACCGACTGCATCCGCCACCTGCTGAACGCAGGCGTCTCCACCTTCACCGAACTCAGCGACACCAAAGTGCTCACCGCACTCATCGACCGGATCACCGCCGCCCACCAGCCCGCCCCCGACCCCCGCCGGGACCTGATCCAGCGCATCAAACACGACATCCTCCAGCCCGAGATCGGCGACGAGGCGCTGGACTTCGACGACCACGCGTCCTTCCGCCAACTCGGCCTGAACTCCATCATCTACGTGCGCCTCGCCCGCCGCGCCGCGACCGTCCTCGGCGTTCCGATCAAGCCCGACGTCATCTTCCAGCACCGCTCCTGCGCCGCGCTGGCCGACCACCTCCTGACCCGCGACGACATCCCCCGAGCAGCGGCGCCCAAGACCCCACCCGCGCCGTTGCGCGACTACCAGGACGAACGGGTCACCGCCCTGCTGCGCGACTGCGCGAACGGCACCCTCAGCGTGCCCAGGACCATCGAGGCCATCCGCGCCCTCGCATGACGAGCACGCCGCCACCGTGCCGCCCCGACGAGACGGCGGCGGCCCACTCGACGGCCAAGCCACCACCGCCCCACCGGGGCAAGCACCTTGCTCAGGTAAGTCAAGCCGGTCCAGTAGCTCGCGTGCGTCAGACCGGTCCAGCACCGAGACGGAGCGCCACCAGCCGCGGCAGACGCCGGCGCATCTCCTCGTCGTCCGCGAAGTCGAACGGCTCACCCATACCGTCACCGGCCTCCGCATCGACGGCCGCGCGAGCGCAGACAAAGGCCGCCCAGTCCGCCCAGAAAGCAGAAGCGTCACCGGTCAGCCGCTCATACGCCGTGGGCGCGACGAAGTGGAAGTCCTCGTCGAAGACGACACTCTCGTCCCCGTCGGCCGCCGCGCGACGCACCGCAGAATGCTCGGCGAGTGCATCGGGGCAGACCACTGCCCGTTCGTACCAATCACGACCGAGCGCCACCAGACCCGCAGTGAAGTCGGTCAGCTTCTCGGCCCTAAAGGACCGGGCCTGCAGCTCAGTGCGTGACTGGCTGCCACGTTCCTGCCGCGTCTGGGCCGCTACTACCGTGGGGTGGTGGTGGCCGGGACGGGTGACTGCCGCCCCTCGTTCCACACGGTTACGCCGCGCCGGGCGATGTTGTGGGAAGCGTTCCGGTCCGCGTGCGCAACGACGCCGCAGCCCCGGCAGATGAAACGACCCTGGTCCACACGGTTCTTCCTGTCCGTGTGTCCGCACTCGCAGCACATCTGCGAGGTGTAGGCAGCATCGACGTGGACCAGCGGGACGCCGTCGCGCTGCGCCTTGTAGACGAGGAACTGCCCGAGCTGGGCGAAGGCCCAGGAGTGCAGCGTGACCCGCTGGGGC
>NZ_JAFEJA010000006.1 GCF_016919245.1 Streptomyces zhihengii
CACACCCCCGCGCGCGGGCGGGCACGGCGAGGACGTACCACCCGGCACGGCCACGCCCCCGGCCGCGGGCACCTGTGACCCGGGCGCCGCCGAGGGCCGGCCACCGGACTCCGGCCCTCCGGCCCCACCCGGCTGCGGCACACCCCCGCGCGCGGGCGGGCACGAGGCTTGACGGTCCCCGGGCTGCGGCACACCCCCGCGCCCGGGCGGGCCCCCCGGCTGCCCGGTCACGGCGCCGCCGTCCGGTGGAGGACGGCGGCGAGGGCGACGCGGCTGTCGGCGCCGAGCTTGCGCTTCATCGCGCCGATGTGGGTCTTCACGGTGGTCACGCCCATGCCGAGGCAGGCGGCGATGTCCGCGTTCGGCAGGCCGGCCGCGATCAGGGTGAGCACCTCGCGCTCGCGGTCGGTGAGGACGTCGAGCCGCCCCGGGTCCGCGGCCGGGGGCGGTGCGGGGGCCCGGGCCGTCCAGCCCCCGACCACGGCGGCGCTGCCGGGCGGGGTGCAGACCACCCCGCCCGCGGCGAGCAGCCGCACGGCGTCGGTGAACATCCGGGGCTCCATCGTCTTGAGCAGGAAGCCGGACGCGCCCTGCCGCAGGGCGTGCTCCAGGTGGTCGGGGGTGTCGAGCGCGGTGAGCATGGCGACGGCGGGCGGGCGGGGCAGGGCGCGCAGCGCGGGCAGCACGACGCCGATGCCGTGTGCGCCGGGCATGTCGACGTCCAGGAGCACCAGGTCGGGGGCGAGCTCCCGGGCCGCGTCGACGGCCTCCGGGCCGTCGCAGGCCCCCACGACGTGCAGCCGCTCGTCGTGGTCGAGGACGCTCCGGAGCGCGGCACGGACGAGTTCCTCGTCGTCGACGACGAGGACCCGCACCGGCCTGGAGTCGTAGGGCAAAGGTCGTCCTGTGGTCGGAATCCTCACGGGGCCGCGGCTGCGAACCTGGATGCAGATCCTAGGCCGCCACGAACGGCCGTCCGGATCGGCCGGGGCACGAGGGCCGCAGGCCCCCGACCGCGCCCCGGGACTGCGCGCACCCCGGAAGCCGTTCCGGCCGCCGGGCCGACCGACCGACGAGAGGAACGGCATCCGTGAGCGCCGAGGTCCGTGCCGAGGAGGAACCGCCGGGCGGCGACACGACGCCCGGCGCGGCTCGCGGGCCCGCACGACGGGCACGCGCCCCGCGCGGCGAGCGCATGCTGTGGATCGCCGCCGGGGCCGTGCCGGTCCCGGGGACCCGGCCCTGCGCGCCGCGATGTCCCTGATGCCGCCGGGCGAAGACCGCCGCGCGGCGCGCGCCGGCCTTCGCGACCGGGGCGGACCGGCGCACCGGCACCACCCATGACCGGGGCGGACCGGCTCCCACTGGAGCACCACCCGCGACCAGGGCCGGCCCGGGCACCGGCACCGTCCACGGCCAAGGCGAACCGGAACACCATCACCACCCGCGACCAGGGCCGGCCGGCGCACCGTCGCCGTCCGCCCGAGGGGGCGTGGCGCGGACCTCGTCCGCGTACCGGGCCCGACCCGACCCGGCGACGCGGCGAGCGGGCGTGACAGGCGTCCCGAAGCGTTCGCACCACGTCCAGGCGACGGCCCCGCAGGCACGGGAGGCCGTCCGTCCCCGGAGGAGGCCCGAGCGGTCCGGACCTCCCCGGCGGTCCGGTCCGTGCGGAGCGGCGGCTCCGCACGGACCGGAGACCGGCAGAGCCGCCCCGGGCGGTCCCTCGCGGCGTCCCCCATGCGCCACGATGCTCCGCCCGGGGCCACCGGCCCGCCGCCGTACGGCACGCGGCCGGCACGCAACCCCGTGCGCGGCCCCGGGCCGCGCGGCTCACGCCGGGACGTCGAGGCCGGCCGCGTCGAGCAGGTAGGCCGTCATCGGGTCGTAGAAGCGCGGGTCCGTGACGTGGTCGTCGAGCGGGACGGTCACCTGGAGGGTGCCCTCGGCCTCGGCGATGAACAGGGCCGGGTCGTTGCAGTCCGCGTAGCCGACGGCGTCGAGCCCGCGCTGCCCGGCGCAGCCCGCCCACCCGTGGTCGGCGACCACCAGGTCGGGCAGCGGCGTGCCCTGGTGCTCGAAGCAGTCCAGGATGGCGGCCATCGGCGCGGGCGAGTGGGTGTGCCACAGGGTCGCGCCGCGCTCCAGCATCGCCACGTCCGCGAACTGGAAGACCATGCCCTCGTCCGCGAACAGCCCGCCCGGGATCCGCACGATCTCGCAGCCGGCCGCCCGCAGCGCCGCGGCGGTCTGGCGGTGGACGTCGAGCAGGCCGCCGGGGTGGCCGGTCGCGAAGAGCACGCGCTCGCCGTCAGCGGCGGCCTTGCGCAGCCGCGCGGCCATCCGCTCCAGCGCGTCGACCGTCAGCTCGGGGTCGATGGTGTCCTGGCCCTGCCGGTGGGACGGGTCGTCGTTGACGCCGCAGCGCTCGGCCATGACGGCGAGGACGTCCTGCTCGTCGGTCCAGCGGTCGCCGAGCTCCAGGCCGAGCCAGTAGTGCCGGTCGCCGTTGGCGAGCTTGCGGTAGTGGGAGAGGTTGTTGTCGCGCGGCGTGGCGACGTCTCCAGCGATACGTGAGCGGACGAGGTGGTCGACGAGGGCGGCACGGCTGGGTATCGGCATGAGCCCATTGTGCCGTGGGGTGCGCGGAGCGTGTGCACCGTCTTGCGCGATGGACAGGGCGGGCGCCCGGGCGCGACCGCACCCGCACGCCCGCGCACACCCGCGCCCGGAGCCGCGCGGACGCCCACG
>NZ_JAFEJA010000007.1 GCF_016919245.1 Streptomyces zhihengii
CGGGGGACGGCTGCGTCCGGCGCGGGCGGGCGGTGCGACCGGGCGCCAGGCCCGTCCCGTGTGGACCGGCGGTGCGACCGGGAGTCGGTCCCGTCCCGTGTCGACCGGCGGGAGCCGAGCAGCAGGACGACAGCGCCCAGCAGGCAGCCGGCGACCCCGGCGGCGGTCCAGCCGCCCGGTGCCCCGAGGGCGAGGGCGGCCGCGGCCCAGGCCGCCACCGCGGGCGGCACCAGCCGGAGGTCGGCCGGGCCGTCCTCACGAGGGTTCGAGGCTCCGAGGCGGCCCGCGTCCGCGTGCACGGGGGCGCGGGGCGGTGGCACGGCGGGTGCGGTGGCTGCCGGCGAGGGGATTGCGGGGGCCGCCGTGGCAGGCCGTGCGGGCCCCGGCGTCATGGCCGCACCCGATTGCGCAGGTCGGCGAAGCGCCGGTCGCCGATCCCGTTGACCTCGCGGAGTTCGTCGACGGAGCGGAATCCGCCGACGCGGGTGCGGTGGTCGACGATGTGCTGGGCGAGGACCGGGCCCACGCCGGGCAGCGTCTCCAGCTGCTCGGCCGTCGACGAGTTCAGGCTGATCGGCGCGGCGGGGGCCCCGGCGGAAGCCGGGCTCCCCGGGGCCGGGCCCCCCGCGGCGGACACCGCGCCGGGGACGCCGACGACCACATGCTCGCCGTCCGTGAGGACCCGCGCGCGGTTGAGCCCGGTGAGGTCGATGCCGCGCTCCGCTCCCCCGGCCGCTGCCAGGGCGTCCTCCACCCGCGCCCCGGCGGGCAGCCGCAGCACCCCCGGGCGGCGCACCTTGCCGCTGACGTCGACGACGATGCGGGCGTCGGGCGCCGGTGCGGTCGCCGCCGGCTCTGTGGTGCCCGGCGGCGGGTCCGGCTCGGCCAGGCCCTCCTGTGCCGCGCCGGCCACGCCGTGTGCAACGACCTCCGGAGCCGCGACGGACTGTGGCCGGCCGCTCCAGAAGTGCTGGGCGGCGAAGAGGGCGGCCACCACGAGCACGACCACCAGGGCGGCGAGCGTGCGCCGTTCCAGACCGCAGCGGAGCCGGAACCACAGGGGCAGCCGCTCCCGCGTCGCCGCCCAGCGCCACCCTGACGCATCGGGCGGCGGCCCGGGCTCCTCGTCCAGGACGTCCAGGACCGCTCGGGAGGGCCCGGGGTCCTCGTCCAGGACGGTTCGGGAGGGCCCGGGGTCCTCGTCCAGGACCGCTCGGGAGGACCCGGGGTCCTCGTCCGGCGCGGGCTCGGCCGAGCGCCGCCGCCGGGCGGCAGTCGGCAGCGATGCGGCATTCCTCTCGTCCAGGGCAGCGCGGGACGAGAGGCTGCCGCCCCGGGCCGCCGCCCCGAGCCCCCTCGGACCGGCCCCGGAGGCAGCGCGCGTATCCAGGCCTGTGCCCGCACCGGGACCCGTGACAGAGGCGGCTCCCACGTCGATGGCCCGACTCCGGGCCGGACCGGCACCAGCCGCCCCGCTGGGAGCGGAACCCGGGCGAGGCACGGGCCCCGCACCCCAACCGGGGCGCGCCTCCGTGCCATTCCTCGGGGCCGACCCGGCGCCGGGCCCCGTGCCGGAGCCGGGCCCCACCTCCGTGCCCCGGCCGGCGGCC